>NZ_JBFBIV010000009.1:0-72939 GCF_040702025.1 Streptomyces sp. NPDC088194
ACCCGCCCCGCCCCAACACCCCCACCGTCCAACTGGTCGGCCCGACCAAAGCCAACCCAACCCGCCGGAAAATAACCTAAATCACCGGTATTGGGACCAGGAGACGTCAGGGGGCGCCCCTGAAACGGTGTGGCCGTCCTCCTGATATCACGGAACGGTAACGGGTCTAGGCCAAGTTTGGAGCCTTGTTCACCGGGGCGACCGTATCCCGTTGTGTCGCGGACATCTGCGGTCGCGAACGTCGGGGTCGTGAGAGTCACTGTCGTAGGAGCCGGGGTGCTGGGCACCATGCACGCCTGGCATGCAATCGAACGCGGCCACGAGGTCGTCCACCTGGAGCGGGAGCGCGAGGCGCGCGGCGCCTCCGTCCGCAACTTCGGCCTGGTGTGGGTCGGGGGCAGAGCGGTCGGCGCGGAGCTGGAGACGGCGCTGCGCGCCCGGGAGCTGTGGGAGGAGATCGGCGCGAAGGTGCCGGGCGCCGGCTTCCGGGCGAACGGCTCGCTGACGGTGGTGCGCACGCCCGCCGAGCAGGCGGTCGCCGAGGACGTGCTGGGCCGGACCGACGCCGCCGAGCGCGGCTACAAGTGGCTGTCGCCGGCCGAGGTCCGCGCGTACAACCCGGCGCTGGGCGGCGACTTCCTCGGCGCGCTGCTGTGCGAGAAGGACGCCGCGGTCGAGCCGCGCACCACGCTGCCCGCGCTGCGCGCCCACCTGGCCGCGACCGGCCGCTACACGTTCGTACCCGGCCGGGAGGTCCGCGACGTGGCGACGGGCTCGGTCCGGGACGACCACGGCACGGTGTACCGCTCGGACAGCGTGGTGCTGGCGACCGGCGCCTGGCTGGGCGGCCTGGTCAGGGAACTGGCCCCGGAGCTGCCGGTGCGCCGGGTCCGGCTGCAGATGGCGCAGACCGCGCCGCTGGGCGAGGCGCTCACCACGTCGGTCGCCGACGGCGACAGCTTCCGCTACTACCCCGCATACGCCGGCGCCGCCCTGGAGGCGCTGCGCTCCGGCGAGCCGCAGCCGCCGGTCGCGGCCGAGCACCGGATGCAGCTGCTGATGGTCCAGCGGCTCGACGGCGGCCTGACCATCGGCGACACCCACGAGTACGACGAGGCGTTCGCCTTCGACGTGACCGAGGACCCCTACGAGCACCTGCGCGAGCGGGCCGCCGCCCTGCTCGGCCGCCCGCTGCCGCCCATCCGGCGCCGCTGGGCCGGGGTGTACGCGCAGACCGTCGACACCGCCGAGGTCGTCCACCGCGAGCAGGTGCTCGACGGGGTGTGGCTGGTCACCGGGCCCGGCGGACGCGGCATGACCTGCTCGCCCGCGATCGGCGAGACCACTGCGAACCGAATCGGCTGGTGAACACCGTGACCTCCACCCCCACCTCGACCCCGTCCCCTTCCCCCGCGCCCACGCTGGTCGTGCTCGACATGGCCGGCACCACCGTCGCCGACGGCGGGCTGGTGGAGTCGGCCTTCTCCCGGGCCGCGCAGGAGCTGGGCGTCGAGCCCGGCAGCGCCGACCACGCCGAGAAGCTCGACTACGTCCGCGCCACCATGGGCGAGTCGAAGATCACCGTCTTCCGCGCCCTGTTCAGCACGGAGGAGACCGCCCAGCGCGGCAACTCCGCCTTCGAACGCGCCTACGCCGAGCTGGTCGACGGCGGGCAGTGCGAGCCGCTGCCCGGCGCCGAGGAGGCGATCCGCGAACTGCGCGCGCAGGGCCGCAAGGTCGTCCTGACCACCGGGTTCGCCCGCACCACCCAGGACGCCATCCTCGACGCCCTGGGCTGGCAGGACATCGCCGACCTCACCCTGTGCCCGGCCGACGCCGGCCGCGGCCGCCCGCACCCGGACATGGTGCTCACCGCGCTGCTGCGCACCGGCACCGAGTCCGTGCGGCACGTCGCGGTGGCCGGTGACACGGCGTACGACATGCTCAGCGGCGTACGGGCCGGCGCGGCGGTCGTGGCCGGGGTCACCAGCGGCGCGCACGACGAGCCCCGGCTGCGGGCGGCGGGCGCCACCCACGTGCTCGGGTCGGTCGCCGAACTCCCGGCGCTGCTCGGGGGGTCGTGACATGACCCGCACGAGCACCGCCACCTCCTCCGCCCCGGGCGCGGCCACCGGCCCCGGCACCCTCAAGGGGGCCGCGGGTCCGGCCCGCGCCGCCGGCCCCGCCTCCGGCATCCGCTTCGACCACGTCAGCGTCACGTACGGCGCCACCACCGTCCTGGACGCGCTGGACCTGACCGTCGAACCCGGCGAGGTGATGGCCCTGCTCGGCCCGTCCGGCTCCGGCAAGACCACTGCGCTGCGGGCGGTCGCCGGGTTCGTCCACCCCTCCGCCGGGCGGGTGCTGATCGGCGGCCGGGACGTCACCGGCCTGCCCCCGTACAAGCGCGGCATCGGCATGGTGGTGCAGCAGTACGCGCTCTTCCCGCACCTGCGGGTCGAGCAGAACGTCGCGTTCGGGCTGAAGGCGAACCGTACGCCGCGCGCCGAGGTGGGCCCGCGGGTCGCGGCCGCGCTGGAGATGACCGGCATGGCCGGGTACGCGCGCCGCTACCCGCGCGAGCTGTCCGGCGGGCAGCAGCAGCGGGTCGCGATCGCCCGCGCGCTGGCCATCCGGCCGGGCGTGCTGCTGCTGGACGAGCCGCTGTCGGCGCTCGACGCCCAGTTGCGCTCGGGCATGCTCGCCGAACTCGCCCGGCTGCACCGCGAACTGCCCGACGTGTCGATCCTCTACGTCACCCACGACCAGATCGAGGCGCTCACCCTGGCCGACCGGATCGCCGTCCTGGACCGGGCCAGGCTGCAGGACTGCGGCACGCCGCACGAGCTGTACCGCACCCCGCGCACCGCCTTCACCGCGAGCTTCGTCGGCAGCGCCAACCTGCTGCGGGTGCGGGCCGAGGGCGACGGCGTGTTCCGGCTCGGTACGGCCGCGCTGCGCGTCGAGGTGCCGGCACCGGCTCCGGCCGCCGGCGCGGAGGCGACGGTGTGCCTGCGCCCGCACGTGCTGCGGCAGACGCCGCTCACCGCCGAGCCGGGCACGGAGGAGGTCAACGTGCTGCGCGGCACCGTCACCGCCGTGCAGTGGCGCGGCCACACCCACCGGCTGCTGGTCGACGCGTACGGGAGCGAACTGCGCGCCGACGTCGGCGACCTGCGGCAGCCGCCGGGGGTCGGCGAACCGGTCGCGCTCACCTTCGACGCGCAGGACGCGGTGCTGCTGCCCGGCGGCCTGGCCGCGGACGGCACGGACCGAGCCCCCGAACCCGCCCCCGGGCGCGACGGCGGCTCCGGGAACGGCGGCTCCGGGAACGGCGGTCCCGCGAACGGTGGCTCCGCGAACGGTGGCTCCGCGAACGGTGGCTCCGCGAACGGCGGTCCCGCGGGCGACGGCTCCGCGGGCGACGGCTCCGCGAACGGCGGCGACGGGGGAGGTGCCGGCGATGGCGTCGGCTAGCGCGGGCTCGACCGCGGTCGGCCCGCGGGTGGACGGCGACAGCAGGCCCAGGCGCCCGCGCGCCGTACCGGCCTGGCTGTGGGCGGTGCCCCCGGTCGCCGGACTCGGCCTGGTCTTCCTCTATCCGCTGGTCCTGGTGGTCAAGCAGTCCTTCTCGCCCGACGCGGGCGGGCACTCCGCCAAGCCCTGGTCGCAGGTGTTCCAGGAGCAGTCCTTCCGCAAGGCGCTGTGGAACACCGTGTGGATCGCGGCCGGTTCCACCGCGGGCTGCCTGGTCCTCGGCTTCCTGCTCGCCCTGGTGATCGCCTTCGTGCCGTTCCCCGGCGGGAAGGTGCTCAGCCGGTTCATCGACATCTTCCTCGCCTTCCCGTCCTTCCTGATCACCCTCGCGCTGCTGTTCATCTACGGCACGGTCGGCATGGCCAACGGGCTGTGGACGGACGCGACCGGAGCGGCCGCCGGACCGGTCGACTTCCTGCACACCCCCTGGGGCGTGCTGCTCGCCGAGGTCACCTACTTCACGCCGTTCGTGATGCGGCCGCTGCTCGCGGCGTTCTCGCAGGTCGACACGGCCCAGCTGGAGGCCGCCTCGTCGCTGGGCGCGCGGGCGCCGCGGATCGTCCGGCAGGTGATCCTGCCCGAGGCGCTGCCGTCGCTGGCCGCAGGCGGCGGACTCGTCCTGGTGCTGTGCCTCAACGAGTTCGGGATCGTGCTGTTCACCGGCGCGAAGAACACCACGACGCTGCCGATGCTCGTCTACAGCAAGGCGATCCTCGACGGGGACTACCCGGGGGCGTGCGTCGTCGCGGTGGTCTCGGTGGTGCTGTCGGTCTCCTTGTACGGGCTCTACCGGGTCCTGGTGGCCCGCACCACGGGAGGTGCACGCCGTGCTGGTGCATAGCAGGCCGGGCCGGATCGCGTCCTGGGTGGTCTTCTTCGCGCTGTTCCTGCCGGTGTTCGCGCTGCCCTTCCTGGTCGTCCTGATGGCGTCGTTCGCGACGAACTGGAGCGGGGCCTTCCCCTCGCACGCCACGTTCGCGCACTACCGGGACATCGGGAGCGGCGACTCGCTGCACGCGCTCACCACGAGCCTGCTCACCGCGCTGTGCGCGAGTCTGCTCGCGCTCCTGGTCGGCGGGTGGGCGGCGCTGGCCGCGGAACGCCTGCGCGGGGGCGCCCGCAAGCTGCTCGACGGGCTGTTCGTGCTGCCGGTGGCGGTGCCGTCGGTGGTGGTCGGGCTGTCGCTGCTGGTCGCCTTCTCCAAGCCGCCGTTCCTGCTCAACGGCACCGCGAAGATCGTCATCCTCGCGCACACCGTGCTGGTCACCGCGTTCGCGTACCAGTCCGTCAGCGCGGCGCTGGCGCGGCTGGACCCGGCGTACGAGCAGAGCGCGGCGAGCCTCGGGGCGCGGCCGTCGTACGTGCTGTGGCGGGTCCGCATCCCCCTGCTGCTCCCGTCGCTCACGGCCGCCGCGGGGCTGTGCTTCGCGCTGTCCATGGGGGAGCTCTCGGCCACGATGATGCTCTACCCGCCGGACTGGATGCCGTTGCCCGTACAGATCTACGGCGCCACGAACCGGGGCTCGCTCTTCGAAGGAGCGGCGCTGGCGGTGGTGCTCATGGTCAGCACGCTCGTCGTGCTCCTGGTGATGGGCCGGATACGGACCCGGGCCGCCTTCCGCTGACCCGAACCACCTCCTGCCTCGCCCCTCGCCCCTTGCCCCTTGCCCCACCTCACAACAACGTTCATGACTCAAGGAGTTAGATCTGCCATGCGCAAGCGCAACAGCAGCAGCCGTCTGCTCAGCCCGATCGCCGCCGTGAGCGGGGTCGCCGTGATGGGCCTCGTCCTGGCCGGCTGCGGGGGTTCGTCGTCGGCGGACAGCGGCAAGCCGTCGACGACGGTGACGGTGTACAGCGCGGACGGGCTGCACACGGACACCGGGGACGGGTTCTACAACAAGGTCTTCAAGGACTTCACCGCGAAGACCGGGATCAAGGTCAAGTACGTGGAGGGCGGCTCCGGCGAGGTCGTGCAGCGGCTGGTGCGGGAGAAGTCGAACACGCAGGCCGACGTGGTGGTGACGCTTCCCCCGTTCATCCAGCAGGCGCAGGAGAAGGGGCTGCTGACGTCGTACAAGCCCGCCGGCGTGGACAAGGTGGCCGCGGCGGACAAGGACGCGGACGGCTCGTGGGAGTCGATCGTCAACAACTACCTGTGCTTCATCTACAACACCAAGGAACTCGCGCAGCCGCCGAAGACGTGGGACGACCTGCTGGACGGGAAGTTCAAGGGCAAGTTGCAGTACTCGACGCCGGGCGTCGCCGGTGACGGCACCGCCGTGGTGATCAAGGCGATGCACGACCTGGGCGGCAAGGACGCGGCGATGGCGTACCTGAAGAAGCTCCAGGCGAACAACGTGGGCCCGTCGGCGTCGACCGGCCAGCTCGCCCCGAAGGTCGACAAGGGCGAACTGCTCGTGGCCAACGGCGACGTGCAGATGAACTACGCCGACAAGGCGTCCATGCCGAACCAGGGCATCTTCTTCCCGGCGGCGAACGCGACCGGCAAGCCGACCACGTTCGCGCTGCCGTACGCGGCGGGTCTGGTGAAGAACGCCCCGCACGAGGACGCCGGCAAGAAGCTGCTGGACTACTTCCTCAGCCCGGCCGTGCAGCAGGAGGTCTCCTCGGTGGGCGGCGGCTTCGCCGCCCGCACCGACGTGACCGCGACCGACGCCAACGCGGCCGCCCTGAAGCAGATCATGGCGGGCGTGGACGTCTTCACGCCGGACTGGAAGGACATCAACGACAACCTCGACTCGTACGTCGAGGCGTGGAGGTCCGCCACCGGCAGCAGCTGATACCGCGGGCTGGACGGCCGGGGCGGGTGCGACCCGCCCCGGCTACGCTTGGTACATCTCAGGCGGTACCCAGGACAGGAGAGCGAGCCGTGTCGACACGCAAGCCGATCGAGTCGTGGCTGACCG
Organism: Streptomyces sp. NPDC088194; assembly: GCF_040702025.1. Taxonomy (NCBI): domain Bacteria; kingdom Bacillati; phylum Actinomycetota; class Actinomycetes; order Kitasatosporales; family Streptomycetaceae; genus Streptomyces; species Streptomyces sp. NPDC088194. Next base: position 6,468 of record NZ_JBFBIV010000009.1, read on the forward strand.
ACATGGACGGGGTGCTGATCCACGAAGGCACCCCGATTCCGGGCGCGGACGCGTTCCTCAAGGGGCTCAGGGCGTCGGGCAAGCCGTTCCTGGTGCTGACCAACAACTCCATCTACACCCCGCGCGACCTGCACGCGCGGCTGACCCGGATGGGTCTTGACGTGCCGGTGGGCAACATCTGGACCTCGGCGCTGGCCACCGCGAAGTTCCTCGACGACCAGCGGCCGGGCGGCACCGCGTACGTCATCGGCGAGGCGGGCCTGACCACCGCGCTGCACGACGTCGGCTACGTCCTGACCGACCACGCCCCGGACTACGTGGTGCTCGGCGAGACCCGCACCTACAGCTTCGAGGCGCTGACGAAGGCGATCCGGCTGATCAACGGCGGCGCCCGCTTCATCTGCACCAACCCCGACCAGACCGGCCCCTCGCCGGAGGGCGTGCTGCCGGCCGCGGGCTCGGTGGCGGCGCTGATCACGAAGGCGACCGGCAAGGACCCGTACTTCGTCGGCAAGCCGAACCCGCTGATGATGCGGGCCGGGCTGAACGTCATCGGCGCGCACTCCGAGAGCAGCGCGATGATCGGCGACCGGATGGACACCGACGTGCTGGCCGGGCTGGAGTCCGGCATGGAGACGTTCCTGGTGCTCACCGGGCTGACCACCCGCCCGGACATCGACCGCTACCCCTTCCGCCCGTCCCGGGTGGTCGACTCGATCGCGGACCTCGTCGACGAGATCTGACCCCCGGCACCGGCACCCTCCCGCACCGGCACCCCCCGGCACCGGCACCCTTTACGGCGGTCGGCCCGCACCCGTGAGCCGGACGCGCCGTTTTTACTCTCCGTAGACGAATAGTCACCCCAATGGACCACTGAGCCGCCGCTCGGAGTGCGGGCGGCGCCGGGCGGCGGAATCTTCGTAAGCACCGGGCGCGGGTCCCCGCTCCCGGCTGAGCGGAGGTCCTCATGTTTGGTCTGAAACTGCCCGCCATCGCTGCTGCCGGCGCCGTCGCCGTGCTCGCCGTGGGCGGCGTCTCCGGACTGCCGAAGCCGGCCGTCGCCGACGACGGCGGGGGAGGGTCGGGCAGCTCCTCGTCCAGCAGCTCGTCCAGTTCGTCGAGCTCGTCGAGCAGCTCGTCGTCCGGCGCGGGCAGCATGGACGTCTCGCCGCGGACCGTCGCCCCCGGCGGCGTGGTCTCCCTGCACCTTGCGACCTCCTGCAAGGCCGGGAAGAGCGCGACGGCCAGCGCCGACGTGTTCGTGGACACCGTGACCCTGGCCCCGGCCAGCGGCGGCCGGGGCATGGAGGGTGACGCGTTCATCAGGTCCGACGCCGTGCAGGGCTCGTACGCGATCGCGGTGCGCTGCCAGGACGGCACCAGCTCCGCCAGCGCGTCCATCACGGTCAGCACCAGCAGCAGCGTCACGCCGGTCAACCCGATCCACCCGGTCAACCCGGTGCCGGCCGGCGGTGGCGGCGCGGCCCGGCAGCTCGCCGCCCGCAGCGGCGGCGCCGAGCAGCTCGCCGCCGGTCCGGCGGCGGCCGGCGGCAGCACCGCTCCGCTGCTGGTCACCGGTGGTGTCGCGGCGGCCGGCCTGGCCGGTCTCGCGCTCTACCGGCGCCGCAGCGCGGCCCGCGGCTGACCCGGCATGCCCGAAGGGGAGGACGCGGAAGCGGTGCGGGCCGACACCCGGGCCAGGCCCGACAGCAAGACGTGGACGGCCCTGGCGGTCGGACTGCTCCTGCTGGCGGCCTGGCTGGTCGGCCACGGCTCCGGCGGCGGTACCGCAGCCGCCGGGGCCGTCCGCGCGCAGGCCGCGGCGGCGAACGACCACCCGCCGCACCTGTACGCGGCCCATGTCCCGCTGCCCGCGTCCGACCCGGTCCGGCTCGACATCGGCTCGATCGGGCTGCACGCCGACCTGGTCGGGCGCGGGCTGACCGACGGCACGATCGACCCGCCGCCGTACTCGACCCCGAAGGTGGCCGGCTGGTACACCGGCGGCCCGACCCCGGGGACGGCCGGCGCGGCGCTGATCGTCGGGCACGTGGACACCGAGACCGGTCCGGCGGTCTTCTTCCCGCTGAGCACGGTCAAGCCCGGCGCGCTGGTCGCGGTGACCCGGGCGGACCACTCGGTCGCGGACTTCTCGGTGGAGGCGGTCGAGGTGGTCCCGAAGGACCACTTCGACGCGACCCGGGTCTACGGCTCCGACGCCGCGGACCGCCCCGAGCTGCGGCTGATCACCTGTGGCGGCGACTTCGACAGCGCCCGGCAGGCGTACTCGGCGAACGTCGTGGTCTACGCCTCCCTGACCGGCTCGCGCGCGGCGCCCGGCAGCGGGGCTTAGGGTGCGGACAGGTGCAAGGATGCCCATCGAGGTGGGCGCGTACGGGGACGGAACGCCCGGCGGGGTTCCGTACCGGACGGCCGGCGGGACGACGGACGGAACGGCGTACGGAGTGGCCGGCGGAACGGTGTGCGAAGCGGTGTGACGATCCCCTTATCGGAGGTCCGGATGCCCAAGCGTGACCCGCGGGGGGACAGGTGGCGGCCCCTGCCCGCCGCGGATGTGCGTCCGGCGCCGGACCGGGTCGAGGAGGCCCGCGCGGCCGGCACCCCGCACGGGCTGCGCACCGACCTCGAAGCGCTGATCGGCCCGGGCAAGGTGCTCGGCGGCATCTCCGACCTGGTGCGCTACGCGTCCGACGCGAGCCCGTACCGCTTCGTGCCGCAGGTCGTGGTGGTCCCCGACAGCGTGCAGGACGTCGTCAAGCTGATGGGTTATGCCCGCGGGCAGCGCCGCAACCTGGTCTTCCGGGCGGCCGGCACCAGCCTGAACGGGCAGGCGCAGGGCGAGGACATCCTGGTGGACGTGCGGCGCCACTTCAGCGGGGTCGAGGTCGAGGCCGACGGCGCCCGCGCCCGGGTGCTGCCCGGGACCGTACTGGCCCGGGTGAACGCCGCGCTGGCCCGGCACCGGCGGGTGCTGGGGCCCGACCCGGCCAGCGCGGGCGCCGCCACCATCGGCGGGGTGCTGGCGAACAACGCCTCGGGGATGGCCGCCGGCACCAGCCGCGACTCCTACCGCACGGTCGTGTCGCTCACCGCGGTGCTGCCGTCCGGGACCGTGGTGGACACCGGCGACCCCGAGGCCGATGCGGCGCTGGCCGCCGCCGAACCCGAGCTGCACCAGGGCCTGCTGGACCTGAAGGACGAGATCGAGGGCGACCCGGGGCTGACCGCCCGTATCCGCGCCAAGCACGCGATCAAGAACACCAGCGGCTACCGGCTGGACGCCTTCCTCGACGCCGAGACCCCGGTGCAGATCCTGCGCGGGCTGATGGTCGGCTCGCAGGGCACCCTCGGCTTCGTCGCCGAGGCGGTCTACGAGACGCTGCCGGTCCGAGCCGCGGCCACCGCCGGGCTGCTCTTCTTCCCCACGCTCGACGCCGCCGCGGCCGCGGTGCCGCTCTTCGCGCAGGCCGGCGCGGAGGCCGTCGAGCTGATGGACGGCCATGTGCTGCGGGCGTCCGTCGGCGTGGCCGGGGTGCCGGCCGACTGGGAGGGGCTGCCGGCGGAGTGCGCCGCGCTGCTGGTGGAGTTCCAGGCCGCCGACGAGACGGAGCTTGCCGCGTACGAGCGGGCCGCGCGCCGGGTCTGCGACGACCTCGGGCTGGTCGCGCCGGTGCCCTCGGCCGGCAACGACTTCAGCCGCGACCCCGAGACGATCGGGCGGCTGTGGCGGGTCCGCAAGGCGTTCGTGGCCGCGGTCGGCGGTCGCCGTCCGCCCGGCACCACCCTGATCACCGAGGACTTCGCGGTGCCGCCGGCCCGGCTGGCCGAGGCGTGCGCGGAGTTGCTGGCGCTCCAGGAGCGGCACGGCTTCGACGCGGCGGTGGCCGGCCACGCCGCCCACGGCAACCTGCACTTCCTGCTCGCCTTCGACGCGGCCGACCCCGCCGACGTGGAACGGTACGCCGCCTTCATGGACGACTTCTGCCACACCGTCACCGAGCGGTTCGACGGATCGCTCAAGGCCGAACACGGCACTGGGCGCAACCTTGCTCCGTTCCTGGAGCTGGAGTGGGGCTCGCGCGCCACCGCCCTGATGTGGCGGGTCAAGGCGCTCCTGGACCCCGACGGCATCCTCGCCCCCCGCGTCGTTCTCGACCAGGACCCGCGCGGCCACCTGCGCGGCCTCAAGACGCTGCCCGCCACCGAGGCCGCCGCCGACCCCTGCATCGAGTGCGGCTTCTGCGAACCGGTCTGCCCCAGCCGGGACGTGACCACCACCCCCCGGCAACGGATCGTGCTGCGCCGCGAGATGTTCCGGCAGCCGGCCGGCTCGCCGGTGCTCCGCGAACTCCTCGACGCCTACGGCCACGACGCCGTCGACACCTGCGCCGGCGACTCGCTGTGCGCGGCCGCCTGCCCGGTCGGCATCGACACCGGCGCGCTGATGAGGGACTTCCGCCGGGCCGGGCACACCCGCGCCGAGCAGCGCGCCGCCGCCTCGCTCGCCACCCACTGGCCCACCGTGGAACGGGCCGTCCGCGCGGGCCTCGGCGCGGCCGGCGCCGTACGCGACCGGGCCGGCGACCGCCCGCTCACCTCCGCGAGCGGGCTCGCCCGCCGGGCGCTGCGGCCCGAACTCGTCCCCGAATGGCTGCCGGAGACCCCGGGGGCCGCGCCGCACCTGCCGCGGACGCAGCGGCAGGGCGCCGCCGCGGTCTACTTCCCCTCGTGCGTGAACCGGATCTTCGGCCCGCCGCGCGGCAGCGGCCGCGGCTGGGTGGTGCAGGCGCTGGTCACCCTCGCCGAGCGGGCCGGGCAGCCGCTGTGGATTCCGCCCGACGCGACCCGCGCCTGCTGCGCCACCATCTGGCACTCCAAGGGGTACGACGCGGGCAACGCGGTCATGGCGAACCGGGTCGTGGAGCACGCCTGGGCGTGGACCGGCGGCGGGCGGCTGCCCGTGGTCGTGGACGCCCAGTCCTGCGCGCTCGGGCTCTCCCGCGAGGTCGTGCCCTACCTCACCGACGCCAACCGCGAACTGCACGGGGAGCTGACCGTCGTCGACGCGGTGGCCTGGGCGGCCGGCCAGCTCCTGCCCAAGCTCTCGGTCACCCGGCCGATCGGGTCCGTGGTCCTGCACCCCACCTGCGCGGCGGTCCACCTCGGTGACGCCGCCGACACCGGCGACGGCGGGAGCGCGCTTGAGGCTGTCGCCCGGGCCTGCGCGCAGGACGTCGTCGTCCCCGACGACGCGGGGTGCTGCGGCTTCGCCGGGGACCGGGGCATGCTCCACGAATCGCTCACCGCCGCAGCGACCCGCCCCGAGGCGGAAGAGGTCGCCGCCCGCGCCTTCGACGCCCACCTCTCGGCGAACCGGATGTGCGAACTGGCCATGGAGCACGCCACGGGTGAGCCGTACGAGTCGGTCCTCCTCGCCCTGGAGCGGGTGACCCGCAGGGGGCCCTGACCCCCCGGGGTGCGTTCCGCCGGTGGAGGGACCACCCGTTGGTGGTGGGCTGAGCGGGGCGGGGGCCCTAGATGAGGGGTGGGTCCGGGGGGTGGGTGGGGAGGGGGCGGGGGATGGGGGAGAGGAGCAGGAGGACGACGTCGTCGGCGAGGGAACCGCCGGCGTGCTGCAACAGATCCGCGTAGACGCGCTCGACGGCGCCGTCGAGGTCGTGGCCGCAGCCGGCGACGAGGGGGCCGACCCGCTCCGAAAGCGGGTAGAAGGAGTTGTCGCGGGGGCTGCGCGCCTCGATCACACCGTCGGTGCACAGCACGAGGATGTCCCCGGGCAGCAGCGGCACCCGCCAGGGCGCGGGGCCCCGCGCGGCGCGGGCCGAGGCGTCGGAAGGCCCGGACCCGGGCGCGGACACCCGCGTGGGCGACGACGTCGAGACCATGTCCGCGAGCCCCAGCGGCACCCAGGGATCGACCGGCTCCAGCGTCTCCACGGAGCCGTCGCGCGAGACCCGCAGCGGCGCCACATGGCCGTAGTGCAGCAACTCGACGCTGTCCGGCTTGTCGAACTGCGCGAAGAGCGCGGTGATGAAGTCCCCGGTGTCCACGTGCCGCGCCACGCTCGTGTCGACCCGCGCGGCGACCGTGTCGAGCCCGCCCTCGTCGTACGCCGCCTCGCGGAACGCGCCGAGCACCACCGCCGAGGTCTGCACGGCGGCCAGCCCCTTGCCGCGGACGTCGCCGATGAGCGCGCGCACGCCGTGCGGGGTGTCCAGGACGGCGTAGAGGTCGCCGCCGATCTGGGCGGCATCGGCCGCGGAGACGTACCGCACCGCGAGCCGGAGCGTGCCGACGCGGGGCGCGGGCGGGTGCATCAGGGCGTGTTGGGCGGCCTCGGCGACGGAGGTGATCGCCGTGAACGCCTTCGCGCCGGTCTCCCGGCGCCAGGCGATGTAGATGCTGAAGAGGCTGACCAGGCAGTACGCGAAGAGCTGGCCGAACAGGACGTCGTGGTTCGGGATGTCGGTCACGCCGTCGTACGGCGACAGGGCGCCCTGGACGGCGACACCGAGCAGGCTGATGAACAGCGTGCGCTGCCAGCTGACGGTGATCGCGGCGAGCGGGGGCGCCGCCACGATGCCGGGGGTCAGAAAGTGGTCCTGGCCGGCGAGCAGGTCGGCGATGACCACGATGGCGAGCGCCGCCAGCGGCAGGGACAGGCCCATGCGGGAGAGGTAGTCGCTCTCCAGCCGCTGTACGGCTCGAACCCAGGCGTTCTTCACATGGTGTACCTATCTGGCCTTCCCGGCCGCGTCAGCCGCGCGCCTCCCACGCCACGGAACAACCGCCGGTCGGGACCGGCACCGCCATGACCAGGAACGCTCCGAACAGTTCCAACGTTCCCAGCTTCACCTGTGCGTGCAACCTGATGGCGAGCGCTACCCCGGCCGACCCGGTCCGCAAACATCCCGGCGGCAGGGAATTGCGCGCAGTGTTGCGCCGGGTGAAAGTTGTGCGACGGCAGGGGGAACAGGGGTGGCAGAGGCGCCGGTCTCTTCCTAGGGTCTGCATGTACCTGCCACCGTGGCCGGGTACGTCCTGACCCCGCGCTGGAGGAACCCCTGTGCGTTTCCGACTGATCGCGTCCACCGCCGTCGCCACCGCCTTCGGACTGCTGGCGATCCCGGCATCCGCGGCGAGCGCCGGCCCGGGCGCCCCGGGCATCGGCGACCCGTACTACCCGACGTACGGCAACGGCGGCTACGACGTCTCGCATTACGCGCTCGACCTCAGTTACCAGCCCACCACCGACACGCTCTCCGGCACCACCGTCGTCACCGCGACCGCCACCCAGGGGCTGACCAGCTTCGACCTGGACTTCGCGCTGGACGTCAGCAAGGTCACCGTCAACGGCCGGCCGGCCCGCTTCGCCTCCAGCGGCGAGCAGGAGTTGGTGATCACCCCGGACCGGACCATCGCCAAGGGACACCGCCTCACCGTCGCCGTCACCTACTCGGGGGTGCCCTCGAAGGTCCAGCGCTACGGCTTCACCTCCTGGATGCGCACCCCGGACGGCGGGGTCGCGGCCAACGAGCCGGAATCCGCGTGGTGGTGGTTCCCCAGCAACGACCACCCGGCCGACAAGGCCACCTACGACGTGAACGTCCGGGTGCCCAAGGGCGACCAGGCGATCAGCAACGGCGTGCTGGTCTCGCAGCACACCAGCGGCGGCTGGACCGGCTTCCACTGGGTGGAGGACAAGCCGCAGGCCACCTACCTCGCCACCCTCGCGGTCGGGCACTTCGACATCACCCACTCCCGCACCGGCACCGGCGTGCCCGTGGTCAACGCCTACAGCCCCGACCTGGACCCGGCCACCGCCGCCAACGCCAAGGCCAGCGTCGAGCGCACCGGCGAGATCGTCGACTTCCTCAGCGGCTACTTCGGGCCGTACCCGTTCGACTCGGCCGGCGGCTACGTCCCCGATGTCACCGCCGGCTTCGCGCTGGAGACGCAGACCCGGGTCTTCTACAGCCCGAAGTTCTTCACCAAGGGCCCGGACACCTCGGTGGTCGCGCACGAGCTGGCCCACCAGTGGTACGGCGACAGCGTCTCGCTGGAGCGCTGGTCCGACATCTGGCTCAACGAGGGCTTCGCCGGCTACGCCGAGTGGCTGTGGGCCGAGCACGAGCACACCGGCACCCCGCAGGAACTCGCCCAGCAGGTCTACGACGCCCACCCGGCCGACGACGCGTTCTGGACCGTCAAGCCCGGCGACCCGGGCGCCGCGAACCAGTTCGACGACGCCGTCTACGACCGCGGCGCCGTCGCGATCCAGGCGCTGCGCGACACCATCGGCGACACCGCGTTCCTGAAGCTGCTCAAGGCGTGGCCGACCCAGCACCGCTACGGCAACGGCACCATCGCCGAGTTCGAGTCGCTCGCCGAGCACCTGTCCGGCAAGGACCTGAGCGCCTTCTTCACCACCTGGCTCTACACCGCGGCCAAGCCCGCGGTCTTCCCGGCCGCGCCCGCCGCGAGCCGGTCCGCCGCGAACTGACCCGGCGCCGTACGGCACCATGGACCGCGGGCGGGGCCGGACCCCGCCCGCGGAACGGCCGTACGGAAGGAGCGCGGTGAGCGCAGGGGATGCCCGGTCGGGACAGTTGCCGCAGCTGCGGGCGGACTGCGGGAACTGCTTCGGCCTGTGCTGCGTGGCCCTCGCCTTCACCCGCTCCGCGGACTTCGCGGCCGACAAGCGCTCCGGCGAGCCGTGCGGCAACCTCACCGACGGCCACCGCTGCGGCATCCACACCCGGTTGCGGGCCGACGGCTACCGCGGCTGCACGGTCTACGACTGCTTCGGCGCCGGCCAGCAGGTGTCCCAGGTCACCTTCGGCGGCCGGGACTGGCGCGGTGCCCCCGACGGCGGCCGGGCGATGTTCGACGCGCTGCCCCGGATGCGCCAGCTGCACGAACTGCTCGCCTACCTCACCGAGGTCCGCGACCGGCCGGCCGCCGCCGCGCTGCACCCGGCCGCCGACCGCGAACTGGCCCGGGTACGGGCGCTGACCGGCCTCGACCCGGACCGGCTGGCCGCGCTCGACCTCGACGCCGAGCGCGCCGCGGTCAACCCGCTGCTGCTGCGGGGGAGCGAGCTGGTCAGGGCGCAGGCGCCCGGCCGCCGCCGCGCCGACCGGCGCGGCGCGGACCTCGTCGGCGCCCGGCTGCGCGGCGCGGACCTGCGGGGCGCCGATTTCCGCGGTGCCTGCCTGATCGCGGCCGACCTGCGCGGCGCGGACCTGCGGCTGGCCGACCTGATCGGCGCGGACCTGCGGGACGCGGACCTGCGCGGCGCGGATCTGACCGGGGCGCTCTTCCTCACCCGGTCCCAGGTGAACGCGGCGCGCGGCGACGCCCGTACCCGTATCGGGCCGGCGCTGGACCGGCCGGCGCACTGGAGCTGAGGGCCGCGCGGGCATGGAAAAGGCCATGGAAAAGGCCCCCCGCTCGCGCGAGGGGCCTCACCTCAGGTGCGCCGCCAGGGACTCGAACCCCGGACCCGCTGATTAAGAGTCAGCTGCTCTAACCAACTGAGCTAGCGGCGCCTGCTGACATGGAGATCGTACCGCATGGCGGGGCCGCGAAGAAAATCAGATGCTCATGCTCAGCAGCACCGGAGCGGCCCGCTCGTGCAGGGTGTCCACGGCCGGGCGCAGCCGGTGCGCCTGGGTGTACGGCATGGACAGCGCGAGGCAGGCGACGGTGTTGCCGATGGTGACCGGGATGGCCGCGCAGACGGTGCCGACCGCGTACTCCTGCAGGTCGAGGGTGGGGACGCTGGCGGGCTGCCGCTCCAGTTTGGTGAGCAGCACCCGGTCGTCGATCACGGTGCGGGAGGTGAGCCGGGCCGGACGGTGCCGGGACAGGTGCTCGCGGCGGCCGTTGTGGTCGAGCTGGGCGAGCAGGCACTTGCCGACCGCGCTGGCGTGTGCGGCGGAGCGGAAGTCGACCCACTCGTTGACCTTCGGCGCCTTCGGGCCGTCGGCGAAGTCGATGATCCGCACCTCGCCGTCGTCGTACCGGCTGAAGTAGACGGCGGCGTCGACCTCGTCGCGCAGCTTGATCAGGATCTCCTTGAGCTTCTCGGCGAGCGCCATGTCGCGGTTGGCGGCGCCGAGCAGGACCAGGGACTCGCCGACCACATAGCCGCCGCCCGGCAGGAATCCGAGGTAGCGTTCGCGGCGCAGCATGGAGAGCAACTGGCTGAGGTAGCTCAGCGGCACGCCGATCTCGCGGGCGAGCTGTTCGGCGCTGACGCCGTCGCGATGCGTGTTCACGGACTCCAGCACGCGCAGTGCGTACTGGACCGCGTACACCCCCGGTCCAACCTGTCGGTGCTCCAGCGCCACGGTGACCCCCTGCAAGGTAAGACCGTCTGCGTGCCTGGCCCCACCGCTGGTCGTGGGTCAGTGTCAAGGCCTGACCCGCGGTAGGACCGATACTCCACGATAGCGCCAATAGGCTTTCCGGCAGAGGTGGTTGAGAGTCGGTTGAAGGTTGTTCCGACCGCTCACAGCCGTATATGCAGGAAGAGGGCACGCTGGCATATGACATGGTCATTGCCCTCTTCGGGGTGATCTGCAATTGCTGTTCCGGCGGGGTGTGCCGGAAGCACGTGGGGGTGGGAATAAGGCGGTCGCGCGCTCCGGTTGCATCCAACGGACGCGCTGCGCCCGCACAGCACCTCGCCCCGGCGGGCCGGACCCGTCCGAGGGCACCACGATCGACGACCAAGGAGGCGCCCACCGTGGCCGACGCAAGCCTGCCCGACCCGGGACACGGCATCCGGGGGACGGTCCGCGGAAGCGCACCGGTGCCCCTGTCCGTACTGGATCTGGCCACCGTCGGCAGCGGCTTCACCGCCACCGACGCGCTGCGCACCAGCGTGGAGATCGCCCGGGTCGCCGAGACCCGTGGATACCACCGGATGTGGGTCGCCGAGCACCACTCGATGCCCGGCGTGGCCAGCTCCTCGCCCGCGGTGATCCTCGCCCACCTCGCCGCCCACACCGGCACCCTGCGGCTCGGCTCGGGCGGGGTCATGCTGCCCAATCACGCGCCCTTGGTGATCGCCGAGCAGTTCGGCACCCTGGAGGCGCTCGCGCCCGGCCGGATCGACCTGGGCCTGGGCCGCGCCCCCGGCACCGACGGCGCCACCGCCGCCGCGCTGCGCCGCACCGAGACCCTGCACGAGGGCGCCGACGACTTCCCGCGCCAGCTCGCCGAGCTGACCCGGTTCCTGGACGACGAGTTCCCCGACGGCCACCGCTACGCGCGTATCCACGCCATCCCCGGCCCGGTGCAGGGCAGTTCGCCCGGCGGGGTGCAGTCCCCGGCCCGGCCGAGCGTGTGGCTGCTGGGGTCCTCCGGCTTCAGCGCGCAGCTGGCCGGAGCGCTCGGGCTGCCGTTCTCCTTCGCGCACCACTTCTCCGCCGCCAACACGCTGCCCGCGCTGGCGCTGTACCGCGAGTCGTTCCGCCCCTCCGCCGTCCTGGACCGCCCCTACGCCTCGATCGGCGTGGCCGCGCTGGCCGCCGAGGACCCGGAGGCGGCCCGCCGGCAGGTGCTCACCGGCGCGCTGAGCATGCTGCGGCTGCGCACCGGCCGCCCCGGTCTGGTGCCGACCCCCGACGAGGCGGCGGCGTACCAGTTCAGCGCGATCGAGCGGGACTTCGTCGACTCCTGGCTGGGCAACGTGATCTACGGCGACCCGGCGGCGGTCCGCGCCGGCCTCGACGAGCTGGTGGAGCGCACCGGCGCCGACGAGCTGGTGATCACCGCCAACGCGCACACGCCGTCCGCCCGGCTGCGTTCGTACGAACTGATCGCGGACGCGTACGACTTCCCGAAGGACGTCGCCGCGACCTCCTGAGCACGCGCCGGCCCGCCGGCCCCGCTTGGGCGCACGGGCGGAACGGGCGAGCGGAACAGACGAACTGAACGGACGAGCGGAACGGACGAGCCGTCGTCGGTCGAGAGGCCGGCGGCGGCTCCTTCGCGTGTCCGCGCCGTGTCCGCGCCGCGTCCGCGCCGGTTAAAGGCCGGTTACCGGCGGGTCGGTGGTCCGGCGCCGCGGGTGGGCGACGGCGCCGGCTTAAGCACGACTTAAAGGCGCTTGTCATCGCGGCCCGCGGGCGGCCGCGCCCGGGGTGCCGAGCGGGCCGCCGCACCCCGTCGCCACCAGATTGGTCTAGTCCAAGTCTGGTTCAGACCATTGACGTGCACTTGACCAAGGGTTAACCATGCTCGTCGCCCCCTGTTGTTCCTCCTTCTCCCCCCGGAGGTCCTTGTGCAGTCAAGGTCAAGGAAGAGAGTGTTCGTGGCCGCCGCCACGAGCGCCGCCGTCGGACTGGGCTTGTTCACCGCCCTGGTCGGCGGCCTCGGCACCGCGCAGGCGGACTCCGCCACCACGGCCGCGAAGCCCGCGGCCGCCGCAAAGCCCGCGGCCGCCGCCGCGAGCAGCGGCGGGGCCAAGATCGCCTACTACGACCAGTGGAGCGTCTACGGCAACGCCTTCTACCCCAAGAACCTCGACACCGAGGGCCTGGCCGGCAAGCTCGACGTCCTCAACTACTCGTTCGAGAACATCGACCCGACCAACCTCACCTGCTTCGAGGCGACCAAGGCGTCGGACTCCACCAACGAGCAGGACCCGAACGCCGGTGACGGCGCGGGCGACGCCTTCGCCGACTACCAGAAGTCGTTCGGTTCGGACATCAGCGTCAACGGCACCGCCGACGTCTACAACCAGCCGATCGTGGGCAACTTCAACCAGCTCAAGGAGCTGAAGGCGAAGTACCCGAACCTCAAGATCCTGGTCTCGCTGGGCGGTTGGACGTACTCCAAGTACTTCTCCGACGCCGCGGCGACCGACGCCAGCCGCAAGAAGCTGGTCAGCTCCTGCATCAACATGTTCATCAAGGGCAACCTGCCCGAGCAGGGCGGCTACGGCGGCGACGGCAGCGCGGCCGGCATCTTCGACGGCTTCGACATCGACTGGGAGTACCCCGGCTCGCCGGGCGGCCACGTCGGCAACCACTACAGCGCCGACGACAAGGCCAACTACACCAAGCTGCTCGCCGAGTTCCGCACCGAACTGGACGCGTACGGCTCGGCCAACGGCGGCAAGCACCTGCTGCTCACCGCGGCCCTGCCGTCCGGCCAGGACAAGATCGCGAACATCGAGACCGACAAGATCGGGCAGTACCTCGACTACGCGAACGTCATGACGTACGACATGCACGGCGGGTTCGAGGCCACCGGCCCGACCAACGAGCAGGACCCGCTCTACCAGTCGTCGAGCGACCCCTCCGCGGTGATCCCGCCGGGCAACGAGAAGTACAGCACCGACAACGCGATCAAGGCGTGGACCCAGGGCGACCCGGCCTACGGCATCCCGGGCGGCATGCCGGCGAGCAAGGTCACCATGGGCTATCCGCTCTACTACCGCGGCTGGGACGGCGTGGCGGCGGGCAGCAACCACGGGCTCTACCAGCCCGCGAGCGGCCCCTCCGCGGCGCGCGGGATCAGCGCGACCGCCGGGATCGCGTACTACAAGGAGCTGACCGGGGTCGTCGACAACCCGGCCGACACCTACTACGACGCGCAGTCGCAGTCGGCCTACTTCTACAACGGGTCCACCTTCTGGACCGGGCTCAGCGACCAGTCGATCACGGCCAAGGCGAACTACGCGCACTGCAACGGGCTCGGCGGGTCGATGATGTACTCGCTGCTCGACCTGGACGCCTCGGCGACGCTCTTCAACAAGATCGTCACCGCGACCAACGGGTCGGCCTCGGACTGCTCCGGCACGGGTACCACCAGCGGGGGCACCTCCACGGGCACCTCGTCGGGCACCTCGTCGGGTAGCACCGACGGCGGCACCTCCTCCGGCACCACGGCGGGGACGACGGACGGCGGCACGTCGACCGGCACCTCGACGGGTACGTCCACCGGCACGTCCACCGGCACCTCGACGGGCACGTCGAGCGGCACCACCGGTGGCAGCGGCGGCAGTTGCACGCTCGCGTCCTGGAGTTCCAGCGCGGTCTACACCGGCGGCGACCAGGTCTCCTGGAACGGCCACAACTGGCAGGCCAAGTGGTGGACCACCAACGAGGAGCCAGGCACCACCGGCGAATGGGGCGTCTGGAGCGACCTCGGCGCCTGCTGATCGTTCCTCTCACCGGCGGGCGTCCTCACGCGCCCGCCCCACCGGGGCCCGCGTCCTTACTCCCCCCGAGGACGCGGGCCCCACCCATGTGCCGGTTCCGCCGTTCTGCCGTGCTCAGTGCGGGCGTCGGCCGAACCGCGCCGCCACGGACTGCTCCAGGGTGAGGCCGTCGGCGTCGTCGTCCGGCTCCAGGAACGCGTGGATCACCGCCAGCGCGACCGTGCCCATCAGGGAACCGCGGCGGTCGTGGTCGACGACACCGGAGGCGGGGTCGCCGATGGCCCTGAGCGTCATCCCGTCGGTCGCCGCGGACAGCGCGTTCGCCAGGTCGTCGAGGGTGAGCCCCCTGCGCAGCCGTAAGTGCCGCTCGCGGAGCACCGTCTCGTACAGCTTCTTCCACGAGCCGAGGTAGTCCTCGTAGACGGTGGAGATGATCCGGGTCACCTCCTCGTCCCCCTCGGCGGCCGTCATGAGCGCCAGGCCGAGCCGGACGGAGGGCAGCCGGACCCCCTCGGCGGTGTGCTGGTAGGCGATGTCGTGCACGGCCCGTACGAAGTCCGGTCCGTGCACCAGCCGTCTGATGTGGGCGACCCGCCGCTCCCGGAACTCCGGCCGGTAGTTCTCCCGCCACACCGCGAAGGTGATCAGGTCGGTGACGAAGTCCGAGTGCGGGCTCCAGCGGTCGCGCAGCATCGACACCCCGTTGCCGTACCGCGTGAAGGGCTGCGGCCCGGCGGCGAACTCCTCGGCGACCCTGCGCTGCGAGAGGGAACCCAGCAGCAGGCGCTCGCTGTTGACGCGGCTGCGGCCGCCCGGGCCGAGGTGCGCCACGAGCAGCCGCATGCCGGCCGCCAGGAGCGCGGCGGTGACCCGGTCGTTCGCGAGCCGGTCACGCCCCCAGCGGGTACGGCGGTTGAGGTTGCGCAGCACCCCGGACAGATCCTGGTCGTACGGGAAGGGCAGGCCCCGCTTCCCCCGAGGACCCCGCGGCTCGTCCATGTCGTCCATGCCCGGGATGCTGCCCGCTCCCTCGCGCCGCCACCAGGGGCGCAGGTGCGCGGAGTTCGGCCCGGGCGGCCGACTCCACGCGACCGCGGGGAAGCGGCCGCGCCGCCGGTCGCGCTAGACCGGAGGTCCGCCGTCAGTTCCGGACAGGGGATCGAAGATGCTCACACCCGCCATGGGAGCCGCCGCATGGGTTCTGGCCGGCGCCGCCGTCAGCGGCGCCGCGGTCAGACTCCTCCTCGGGCTGCTCGCCGCGCACGCCGCCCGCACGGCACTCAGGCCCGCCGCCCCCTCCGAATCCGCCCACCGTCTCGCGGTACTGCGCGCCCTCCTCGACGAACTGCGCTCCCACCGCCGCTGATGACTCCGCCGGTGCCGAGCGACCCGTCGGCCGGCGCGTTTCCGCCGGACCGAGTCCCGCCGGACCGTGTCCCGGGCCGGTGCCACCACGACCACCGGACGCGAGCGGCGCGCGGGGAGCCGCGGGCGACGCACGGCCATGACCTGCGCGCTCTCAACGGGGGCCGGGAAGTCGCCGGCCGGCGGCTGCGAGCTCGTCGAGGAGAGCGAGGGCGTCGCCGACCGAGCCGGCCGGGTCCGGGACGGGGCAGAGCACGCCGCGTACGGTGCGTTGGCGTCGATCAGCAGGGTCAGGCGCTTGAGGCGGTCGAGTCCGGACGCACGGAAGGTGGGCAGCCGCAGTGCGGTGAGCAGCCGCAGGTCGGCGTCCGACAGCAGGGGGAACGTGATGCCCGCGTGTTCGGCGAACGCGGCGAGTTGGTCCGGACGTTGGGTGCTGACGCCGTACACGCGGGCGCCGCGCTCCTCGAACTCCGGCAGCCGGTCGCGGTAAGTGCACGACTCGAGGGTGCAGCCCGCGGCGCCGGGAACGGGTGCCGCGTCGGGGCCCGCGGGCATCCGGTCGGATAGCCCCTGCCGGAGAGTCGCAGCCAGGGCCTCCGCGAGAAGCCCGAAGGCGCCACGCGGCATCGCCCTTGCTCGCCGAGCCGGTGTGATCGGTGGTTGTGACGGGTCAGGACGTCGGTGAGGGCGCGTAGTGGTGGGCAAGACCAGTGGCGAGGTCGTGAAGGTGGGCCCTGGCTTCGGTGGGGCCGTGCACGGTGATGGCGCTCCCGAACGGCAGTAGTGCCCGCACGTCCTCCAGATGCGGGAAGCGGATCGTCACCTTGTGGCCGGTGGCGGATTCTTCATGGTCGTCCCGGACGAGTCGTCGGCCGAAGATTCGTTGCGCTCGCTCGATCTGGGTCCGGTCGATGGTGGCGCTGACCTCCATCGCGTGCTGGTGTTCCCACTGATCGACGAGCGCTGCGGCGACGGTGGCCAGGGTCTGGCTCTCGCGGATCTGTCGTGGCCGGTCGACTTCCTTCCACGTCGTGATCCGGTCGAGTCGGTACATCCGTGGCACTCGGGCGCAGTCGGCGACGAGATACCAGCTGCCGGCCTTGGCGAGCAGCCCGTAGGGGTCCACGACCAGGTCGCGGAGGCATGACTCGCGTGGGCTGTCGTATTCGATCCGTATCCGGCGACCGCGCCGCACCGGGCCGATCAGCGAAGCCGGGGTCGGGCCGGAAGTACGGGTTCGGAGCCAGGGACGGCTGTCCACGTGCACGACGTCGGTGAGCGGCAGGAGCCCATCGACTCGACGTGGGTGTGCGGCGGCGATCTTGGAGAGCGCGCGCCGGCTCTCGACCGATGCGTCGAGCTCCGCACGTTGCCTCTCGTCCAGCCCGGTGAGCGACAGATGATCACGCTCGCCGGGCGTGAGCCGCGTGAGGTCGAGCCCGGACCCGGGCAGCATGGTCACGCCTCCGAGGCGGCCCCGTTGCGCGGTCACCGGCAGACCGGCGTCGCGGAGCCAGTTCAGGTCCCGGGTGACGGTGCGAAGGGACACCCCCAGCGCCGAGGCGAGTTCCTGTGTGGTCACGGCATTCCTCGATGCCAGGAGCAGCATCAGGGAGAAGAAG
The DNA here is from genome assembly GCF_040702025.1 of Streptomyces sp. NPDC088194. Taxonomy (NCBI): domain Bacteria; kingdom Bacillati; phylum Actinomycetota; class Actinomycetes; order Kitasatosporales; family Streptomycetaceae; genus Streptomyces; species Streptomyces sp. NPDC088194. The sequence goes on from NZ_JBFBIV010000009.1 coordinate 23,676, forward strand.
CGGTCCGGGGTCACCCACCGAGTTTTTCAGGAATCACGACATGATGCGGCGCATATCCCGGTCAGGCTGGCGGATGCGTACCCACGACCTGCGAGAAGGAAGAACCATGACCACATCCGTCGTGTCCGTCGTCTACGTGAACGACGCTCCCGCGGCAGCGCGTTTCTACGGAGACCTCCTCGGCATGAGCCCGTCGTTCGAGACTCCGGGATACATCACCTTCGACCTTGGGCCAGGCGCTGACCTCGCCGTGTGGTCCGGCCGTTTCGAGGACCTGTCAGCGGACGTCCCGCGTACCAGTGAGGTGTGTCTGGCCGTCGACAGCGGGCCCGACGAGGTCAACGCGATCTTCGAGCAGTGGAGGTCCAAGGGCGTCACGATCCTCCAGGAGCCTCACGATGCGGGGTTCGGGCTGACCTTCCTCGCAGCCGATCCCGACGGGAACCGTATCCGCGTCGCACCGAGGGACTGACGGGCCGCGACGCGGCGGGCGCGCACGAGAGGTGTCGCGCCTGCCGTCGTCCGACTTCCAGAGGACGACGTGCACGCGCACGCGCCCCTGAGCGTCGAGGGCCGTAGGCGGCTCCCTGGCTTCACAGGCGGGCCAGGTCGGTGGGGGACAGGCGCAGAGCGGCGGCGGCGACGTTCTCGGTCAGGTGGGCGGGGTTGCCGGTGCCCGGGATGGCGAGGACGTGCGGGGCGCGGTGGAGGGTCCAGGCGAGGCGGATCTGCGCGGGGGTCGCGCCGTGCGCGCGGGCGACGGCGAGGAGTTCGTCGTCGTACGCGCCGCCACCCGTGGCCGCGGGTGCTTCCCGCCGCTCCCCGGAGATCGCGAAGAACGGCACGAACGCGATGCCCTGCTCGCCGCAGCGGTCCAACAGGCCGTTGTCGTCGGCGCGTTGGTGGTCGAGCCCGTACCGGTTCTGCACGCAGACCACCGGCGCGATCGCCTGGGCCTCGGCGAGGTGCTCGGGTCGGACGCTGGAGACGCCCAGGTGGCGGATGAGGCCCGCGTCGCGCAACTCGGCCAGGGCGCCGAAGTGTTCGGCGATCGACTCCTCGCCCATCCGGCGCAGGTTCACCACGTCGAGGTGGTCGCGGCCGAGCTGGCGCAGGTTCTCCTCGACCTGCCCGCGCAGCTCCCCGGGCGTGGCCGCCGGCAGCCACTCGCCCGAAGGACCGCGCCCGGGCCCGACCTTGGTGACGATGACCAGGTCGTCGGGGTACGGGGCCAGCGCCCGGTTGATCAGCTCGTTGGCGGAGCGCAGCGGCGAGAAGTAGAACGCCGCCGTGTCGATGTGGTTCACCCCGAGGTCGACCGCGCGGCGCAGCACCCTGACCGCCACGTCGCGGTCGATCGGGGCGCCGGCGCCGTTCCCGGCCATGCCGTTGCCCGTCAGCCGCATCGCGCCGAAGCCGAGGCGGTTGACCTCCCGGTCGCCGAGCTTCCAGCTGCCGGCCGCCGCCGCGCTGATCGTCCCCGCCGTCATAGGCGCCGTCATATGCCCTCTCCCCACGCTCACCGGGCCGCCCCCGTGCGGCCGGCGTTGCAGTATGCGGCCCCGCTCGCGGCGTCCGAAAGGCATCCGGGGCGCGGGGAAACTCACACGGCGTACCGGAACGCCCGCGCCGCCGTGATCGTTCTTCCTGCGTGAAGCGCTACCTGATCCAGGGCCGGGAGGGACTGGACGTCGTCCGCTTCGGGCAGGACCGGGCGGACGCCGTCGCCCTGCTCGGCGGCGACCCCGCGGTCTTCCGCCGCCCCGACGGCCCGGAGGACTACTTCTACCTCTGGGGTCTGACCCTCTCCTACGACGACCGGCAGCGGGTGCGCTTCATCTCCGTCGAGCTGGGCCCCGAAGTCCTCTACCGCGGTGTCCGGTTGCTCGGTCCCTCCTACGAGGACGTGCACCGGGACCTGACCGCGCTCGGCCTGCGCGGCGACGAGTCCGAGGCCGGGATCGCCTTCAACGCCCTCGGCTTCGCGGTCCTCGGCGCACCCGACGACCCCGAGGTCCACACCTGGGGCGTCGAGGTCTTCCCCCCGGGCACCGAGATCGACCTCGCGGACTACTGAGCCCCGCCCGCCTCGCCTCCCCGTCACCGCCGTCACGCGGCTCGACCTGGGCCCGGCCGCGGACCGGCGCCGGTGGAGAGCGGGTAGGGCGGGTGCATCCTCCGCGTCACACTCCCATCGCCACCATCACGATCAGGACGACCAGCAGCAGCGCCACGTACGCGGCCGAGTGCACCCGGTCCGGGACGCGGCCGGCGACCCGCCGCACCACCGCGATGGTGGGCAGGGACCCGGCGAGCAGGGCGGCGCCCGCCGCGAGGTCGACGTAGCCGAGCCGGCCCGCGCCGGCGGACGCGGCCGGGCCGGACGTGGAGGTGAGCACGGGCGCGAGCGCGTAGACGAGGGTGCCGGTCAGGGCGACGGGCACGCTGAGCGGGTTGGCCATGGCGGTCGCCTCGGCCATCGGCAGGCCCCGGCGCCGCAGCAGCGGGACCGTCATGACGCTGCCGCCCACCCCCAGGCCCGCGGCCACCAGCCCGATCCCGATGCCGCCGAAGGTGGTGGTGCCGCGGTCCAGCGGCTTCGGCCGTCCCCGGGGCGCCACCGAGAGGAAGCCCTTCCGCAGCAGGCTGTCGGCGATCGTCACCAGGAGGTAGCCGGCGAAGAGCAGCCGCAGCGCGGTGCCGCCGATCAGCGTGGCGGCCAGCGACCCCGCGGCGGCGCCGACCGCGATGAACGCCGCCAGCGGCCAGAGGTACTCGGCGCGCAGCCGCTCCTGCCGCCACTGCGCGAGCGCCGCGACCGAGGCGTTGACGACCATGACCGCCGCCGAGGTCGCCACGGCGACGTGCATGGCGTCCTGCGTCCCCGGCCGCGCGGTGACGGTCAGGACGCCGTAGACGACCGGGACCGTGATGAACCCGCCGCCGAAGCCGAAGAGCACCGTCGTGACGCCGGTCAGGCAGCCGAAGAGGACCAGGGTGAGGAAGGAGGTCAGGGAGGGAAGCACGCATACGACGCTAGGGATCACCCGAGGTGGCGGGCAATCGATGGATTGCCATCTTCCTACGCGCAGCAGACAGCGCCGGCGCTTCCGCGTAGCCTCGTGCGCATGCGCAATGTCCCGCTCGCGGAGGTGGACACCCTCGATCGCGCGGTGCTGGCGATCGGCACCGACTACCCGCACGACCACCTGCTCGGCTGGCACGAGCACCGCCGCGCCCAGGTCCTGTACGCGGCGACCGGCGTGATGCGGGTCGAGGCCGAGGACGGCAACTGGACGGTGCCCACTGCCCGCGCCGTGCTGATCCCGCCGATGACCAGGCACCAGGTCGAGATGACGGGCGTCAGCACCCGCAGCCTCTACATCGAACCGGCCGCGGTGCCCTGGTTCCCCGCGCGCTGCCGGGCCGTGGACGTCTCCGCCCTGCTGCGGGCGCTCCTGCTCGCGGCCGTCGACATGGAGCCGCGGTACCCCGAGCACAGCCGGGACGAGGCCGTGGTCGCCCTCATCCTGCACGAGCTGAAGGACCTCTCCCCGCTGCCCCTGGACGTGCCGCTGCCCGCCGACCCCCGGCTGCGCGGCCTGTGCGAGGCGTTCCTGCGGCAGCCGGACATCCACGACCCGCCCGCCCGCTGGTGCGCCCGGCTCAACGTCAGCGAACGCACGCTGGCCCGCCTCTTCCGCCGCGGCACCGGCCTGAGCTTCTCGCAGTGGCGGCAACGCGCCTGCATCCTGCACTCGTTGCCGCACCTCGCCGCGGGCACCCCCGTCACGCGCGTCGCCGCCCTGCTGGGTTACGACAACCCCGCCGCGTACACCGCCGCGTTCGGCAAGCTCCTCGGCCGCCCGCCGACCGCGTACGCGAACCCGCCTTCCGCGCAGGCGAACCCGCGGACGTCGTAGGCGAACCCGCCTCCCGCGTAGGCGAACCCGCCTCCCGCGCAGGCGAATCCACCCTCCGCGCACGCGAACCCGCCTGCCGGGTCGGCGAATCCGGCTGCCGCGTACGCCAACGCACTTGCTCATCCCAGCAGTTGGGAGATGGACGCGGCGGCCACCGGGCGGGAGTAGTGCCAGCCCTGCCCCGTGTCGCAGCCGATCCGCCGCAGCCGCTCGGCCTGGTCCGCGTTCTCGACGCACTCCGCGGTGACCGTGAGCCCGAGCCGGTGGGCGAGGTCGACCAGCGCCTCGACGATGGTCTCGTCGGCGGGGTTGGGGTGTTCCGCGGACCGGAAACCCTGCACGAAGGAGCCGTCGAGCTTGAGGGTGGAGACGGGCAGCCGGCTCATGTAGGCGAGGTTGGAGTAGCCGGTGCCGAAGTCGTCGATGGCGATGCGCACCCCCATCTCGTGGAGCGCGTGCAGGGCCTGGAGGGGCCGGCCGGCGCTGCCCATGACCGCGGACTCGGTGAGTTCCAGCTGGAGCAGGCGGGCCGGCAGCCCGGTCTCGTGCAGGATCGCGGCGACGTCGGCGACCAGGTCGGAGTCCCAGACCTGGCGGACCGCGACATTGACGCTGACCACCAGGGGCGTGCCGGGCCGCTCCCGCTGCCAGGCGCGGGCCTGGCGGCAGGACTCGGCGAGCACCCAGCGGCCGAGCTGCACGATCGAGCCGTCCTCCTCCGCCAGGCCGATGAAGCGGTTGGGCGCCAGCCGCCCGAAGTGCGGGTGCTCCCAGCGGACCAGCGCCTCCACGCCGCGCACCTCGCCGGTGTCCAGGGCGACCAGCGGCTGGTAGTCGAGCACGAACTCGCCCCGCTCGACGGCCTGCCGCAGCGTGCTGGACAGCGACTGGCGGGTCATCCGGTGCTCGTTGCGCTCCGGGTCGAAGAGCGTCCAGCGGCCCTTGCCGTCGTCCTTCGCCCAGTACAGCGTGGTGTCGGCGGCCTGCATCAGCCCGGTGGGGGTGGTGCCCTGGGCCTCCCGCTCGACCACGCCGATGCTCGCGGAGACCGCCAGCCGGTGCCCGGAGACGTCGAACGGCCGCTGGAACGCGTCGAGTACGGCCTCGGCGAGCGCGGTCGCCTGCCCGGTGCCGGTGGAGTCCCGGAGCAGCAGCGCGAACTCGTCGCCGCCCAGCCGGGCCGCGAGGTGGCCGCCGGGCCCGGCGCAGGCCAGCAGCCGGTCGGCCACCGCGGCGAGCAGCTCGTCGCCGACGCGGTGCCCGAGCGTGTCGTTGACCGCCTTGAAGCCGTCCAGGTCGAGGTAGCACAGCCCGATCCGGCCGGTGCCGCGCTCCGGGGCCCGCGCGAAGGCGTCCGCCAGCCGTTCGAAGAACAGCGCCCGGTTGGGCAGCCGCGTCACCGGGTCGTGCATCCGCAGATGCCGCAACTGCCGCCGCAGCGAATCGCGTTCGCTGACGTCCTCGACGGTCAGCAGCAGCGCGCGGCTGTCGGTGCGGGCCAGGGACAGCTCGGCGCGCAGGTCGGTGCCGTCGGCCCGGGTGAGCCTGCGGGTGCAGCGCAGCCGGCGCCGGCTGCCGGTGAGGACGTCGTCGAAGGCGGTGCCGGCGTGCGGGTCGCCGGTGAGGCCGAGCAGCACGCGCGCGTCCGCCGACACCATCCGCTCCAGCGGTACGCCCAGCAGCCGGCCCAGCGCGGCGTTCGCCGCGAGCACGCCGCCGTCGGGGCCCAGCAGCGCCATCGCCGACCGGGCCACCGCGAAGGCGGCGCGGTAGTCGGTCGGCTCCGCGGCGTACGAGGACCGGCGCAGCCGATCACTGCGCGTGATCGTGGCTGCTGTGCTGTCGGGCTCGACGCCGGGGCCGCCCGCGGGTCCGCCCATGGACTGCTCCCTGTTCGCACTTCCGTCACTCGCGATCATATGGGCTGGCGGAGTTGGTGATCCAGCGCCGCTCTGGTGATTTCCCGCACGGATGCCCCCCAGGCGACCGTTTCTGCGCGTGCGGGTCGAGCACGTGAACGCTCTCCGCACATCATGACGCAGCGTAGTCACCCGGAGGAGTGGTGTCGCGGCCGGCGCAGGCGCTCACCCCCGTCCGATCGGCCGCGCCGGTCGTACGTTTTCGCTCCCCGCGCCCCCGCGGCCACTCTCGCGCTCCGGGCCCTGCCGCGCACGCGCTCCACCGCCCGCCGCTGACGCGCTCCGGGCCCCGTTGCCCGCGTGTTCCGGCTCCCGCCGCCCGCACGTTCCGGGCCCGCGCCACCCGGGCGGTCGTACGGCCCCTCGGCTGCGCCGCCGCGCCACTCCGGCGGCAACCCGCACGGAGCATCCGAAACCGACAAACCGCCACAATTCATAGCAATGTGGGGAAGGTCCCGGACCGAATCCCGAACCTCCCGGAGGTCCTTGTGCGGCGGTCAGACCTCGCGTCAGACAACCCGGGGGACGGCGCCCCCGGAACGGGCGCCGTCCCCCGGTCGCCGGGCGTGCCGTCCGGCGCGCGGCGCCGGGTCCTGCGGGCGTTCGCCGCCGCGTTCGCCGGCTTCTCCGCGCTCGTCGCGTGGACCTTGATGACCGGTCCGGCCGCCGGCGCCACCGAGAGCAGCGCGTGCCTGCTGCCGCGCACCGCCGTGCACCACTCCGAGGGGGTCGACGGCTGGGACGGCGACTACGCCCGCCCGGCCGGCGACGTCAAGGCGCTGATGGTCTTCCTGTCCTTCCCCGGCACCGACCCGCAGCTGACCCCCGCGCAGGTCGCCGCCGACCACTACCCGGCCACCGGCCGGTTCTGGGCCAACGCCTCCTACGGCCAGTTCCGGCTGCACCTGCACGCCGAGACCCGCTGGCTGCGGATGCCCCACCCGGCGACGGACTACCTGATCAGCCGGAACTGGGACGCGGCCGACCGCGACGCCTACCTGCGCGACGCGATCGCCACCGCCGACCCGTCGGTGGACTTCGCCGGCTACGACGTGATCTACCTCGTCGCCGACCCGGACGCGCCCGGCGTCGACTCCGACGCCACCAAGGTGGTGAACCTCGCCACCCCGATCAACGTCGACGGCAACCCGGTCCGCCGGATGGTGACCGTCTTCGAGCACCACCCGCCGGACCGCAACGTGCTCGCCCACGAGACCGGCCACATCTTCGACCTGCCCGACCTGTACTACCAGCCGCCGCCCGGCAGCAACGCCGACTGGGACACCCACGTCGGCGACTGGGACCTGATGGGCAGCCAGTTCGGGCTGGCCCCCGACCCCTTCGCCTGGCACAAGTGGCGGTTGGGCTGGCTCGGACCGGACCAGGTCGGCTGCATCGTCGGCATCGGCACCACCTACCACGACCTCAGCCCCGACGAGACGCCCGGCGGCACCAAGCTCCTGGTGGTGCGCACCGGCGAGGACACCGCGCTGGCGATGGAGGCCCGCACCCGTACCGGCAACGACCGCGCCTCCTGCAGCGAGGGCGTCCTGCTCTACGACGTGCGCTCCGACCGCGAGTCCGGCGACGGGCCGATCGACGTGATCGACGGCCATCCGGGGCACTCCGCGTGCCCGGCCACCTCCGTCTACCCGCCGCTGGCCGACGCGCCGCTGGGCGTCGGCGAGTCGTACACGGTGCCCGGCGGCAGCACCCAGGTCACCGTCCTCGGCCGGCAGACCGACGGCACCTGGTCGGTCCGGGTCACCGAGGCCGCCACCCAGGCCACCAACCAGCCGTCCGGCGTCGGCACGGTGGACTGACCGATGGCCGGCCGCTTCCGTTCCGGCGCCCGGGACCGCTCCCGCCCCCGCGCCCGCTCCGGCACGCAGACCAGGACCGGCGCCCGCTCGCGCCCCGGCATACGCGCCGCCGCCCTCGCCGCCTGCGGCCTGCTCGCGGTCGGGTCCACGGTGATCGCCGAGCCCCGGCTGGTCGGCTCCAACGCCGCGCCGCCGCCCGCGAGCCGCCCCTGCGCGCTGCGCGCCAAACCCGGCGTCGCCATGTCGGAGGGCTTCCCGCCGCACCCGTACCACGGCACCGACGAGGAGTTCGCCCCCTCCACCGGCAAGGTCCGCGCGCTCACCCTGCTGATCGACTTCCCCGACGCCAAGGCCCCCTACAGCGCCCGCGAGCGGTACTCCGAGTTCTTCCCGGCGGTCAAGCAGTGGTACGCCACCGCCTCCTACGGCCGGCTCGACTACCGGTCGACCCCGGTGCTGCGCTGGATACGCATGCCGCGGCCCTTCTCCGCGTACGGGATCGGCCGCGGCTACGGCTGGGACGCGCACACCGAGATGATGCGGGACCTGATCAAGGCCGCCGGCACGAGCGTGGACTTCCGCGGCTACGACATCGTCAACATCCTCGTCACCCCCAACGCCGGGCCACCGGCCGACCAGGCGGTGCTCTCCGTGACCTGGACCGGCGCCTCGGCCGCCACCACCGACGACGGCACCCACCTGGACAAGGTCTCGCTGATCTACGGCCACGACCAGTCCGGCTTCCGCGTCCTGGCGCACGAGAACGGCCACGCGCTCGGCCTGCCCGACCTCTACTCCGCCGACGACTTCCCGCGCACCGACCGCCTCGCCGGCCAGTGGGACACCATGTCGCTGGACTGGGGGCTGCAGGGCGACCTGCTCGCCTGGCACAAGTGGAAGCTCGGCTGGATCGACGACCGGCAGATCGACTGCGTCACCACCGCCGGCACCCGGACGTACAAGCTGCGGCCGATCGAGGTGCCCGGCGGCGGCAAGGCGGTGGTCATACCGTTCGGCGACACCACGGCGTACGTCCTGGAGCTGCGCGAGCCGCTGGGCAACGACAAGGACGCCTGCCGCAAGGGGATACTCGCCTACCGGGTGCGCACCGACGTCGACTCCGGGAAGGGACCGGTCACCGTCGAGGACGCCCATCCGCTCACCGGCGCCTGCGACTTCAGCAGCGCGTCGTTCAACTCCCTCAACGACGCGCCCTTCACCCCCGGCGAGGGGTGGACCGACACGGCGGACGGCTTCGACTTCAAGGTGCTCTCACCGGACGCGGCGGGCGACTGGCGGGTGCGGGTCACCCGCCGCTGAACCGGGCCGATCGGCGGACCGGCCGACCGCGGGAAAGCGGGGCCGGCCGAGGCCGATCGGGAGGGCGATCAGGAGAGCAGTTCGGCCTCAAGGGTGATGTTCACGCCCGCGAGCGCCTTGCTGACCGGGCAGTTCGCCTTCGCGTCCTGCGCGGCGGCCTCGAACGCCTCGGCGGTCAGGCCCGGCACGCGCGCCGTCACCGCGAGGGTGATCCCGGTGATGCCCTCACCCGGCTGGAACGTGACGTTCGCCACGGTCTGGACGGTCTCGGGCGGGGTGCCCGCGCCCGCCAGGCCGTGCGAGAGCGCCATGGAGTAGCAGGAGGAGTGGGCGGCGGCGATCAGCTCCTCGGGGCTGGTCTTGCCGTTCGCCGCCTCGGCGCGCGACGGCCACGACACCTCGTACGTGCCCACGCCAGAGGTGTCCAGCGAGACCGTCCCGGCGCCGCCCATCAGCGGGCCCTTCCACTGGGTCGTCGCGGTACGAGTGGTTGCCATGGTGAAGCCTCCAAGAGTACGAACCGGCAGGCGGCTCGCGCCGCCGTAGGAACGCTACCTCGCGGCGGGGCGGGCGCGGGCGAAGGCACCGGTGCGCACGAGGAGTTCGCGCGGCGTTCGGGTACCCGGTGCGGCGAGAGGTCCGGATTCCCGGGTTCCCGGGCACGACGAAGGCCCTCCGCTTCCGCGAAGGGCCTTCGTCTCTCAGGTGCGCCGCCAGGGACTCGAACCCCGGACCCGCTGATTAAGAGTCAGCTGCTCTAACCAACTGAGCTAGCGGCGCCTGCTGACGTCGTAGACATTAGCACCCGCTCCAGCAGGGTGTGAAATCGATGGACGTCAGCTCGTTGCGGGTGCGCTGACCAGCGGCGGAACCGGCGGCACCGGCCGTGGCCGGTCCTGCCGGACCGCCCTGACGCAGGCCCACAGCAGCACGTCCGCGCGGGGCAGCCAGGGCTTGCGGGTGTCCGGCGCGACCACCCAGCGGGAGCGGCCGGTCTCGGGGCGCGGACCGCTCCCGCCGGCGGGCGCGCAGTCGTAGAGCGGCGGCACCGTCACCGCGTCGCCGCGGCCGTGGCAGAGCAGCGGCGGCACCCGGCGGCCCCACTCCTCCCACTCCAGCAGCGCGGGCAGCCGGTGGGCGGTGCCGGGCGCGGCCAGCACCAGCACCCGGCCGCGGTGCACGGCGGCGGGGCCGCTGCCGGGGCCCGCCGACCATAACTGCTCCAGCACCCGCCGCCCGAAGAGCAACGGCAGGTTGACCACGTCGAAGGCGGTGCCGCACGGCAGTACGCTCGGCGCGGCCGGGCGGGCCGCCCACAGCGCCTGGACGCTGCGCGGGAAGGCACTGGCGGAGGCGAGCCACTCGGCGCCCGCCGAGGTGACGTACGCGGTGTGGTGCTGACGCTGGATCTCGTCCATGGAAACTACATCTACCGACTGCATGCTTGCCCCCCGGGAGAATCCGGCGAAAGCGGGACAGGGGCGGCGCGGGGGAGTACCTTGCCCCGTCGGAGAAGCGGTCGGGGGAACGGCCGGGGGCGCGGTCGGCGGCACGGCTACGGGGTGGCGCCGCCGCTCTTGATCAGGCCCTCGCCGTACTCGACCATCTTCTTCGCGTAGTCCTCGGTCCATCCGGCCCGCTCGGCGAGCTTCGCGAACGTCAGCCGGTCGAAGCGGCGCGGGTCCGCGAGTTGGGCCGCCGCCATCGCCTGGAAGTCCGTGGCGCGGTCGGCCGCCGCGCGGAACGCCACCGCCAGTTCGGTGGCCCGCTCCAGCAACTCCCGCGGGTCGTCCATCGACTCGAGGTCGAAGAACCGGTCCGCCCCCTCCTCCGGTGCCGCCCCCGGTTCGAACAGCAGCGGAACGGGCCGTTTCGGCCGCTCGCCGCCCGGCCGGCCCGCCTGTGGCGGCTGGCTCATCCCTACCTCCCAAGCTCGGCAACCCTTCCATTGTCCCGCACCCACCCTCCGCCTCTCCGGGCCGCCGGCGCCGGGAAGGCGTCAGGGGGCGGGGGTGAGGGTGGTCGTGATGAGGCCGCGGAGCCAGTGGTGGGCGGCGTCGCGGTCGTGGCGGGCGTGCCAGGCGAGGACGGCGGGGACCGGCGGGGTGGGGCCGGGGAGGGGGTAGGTGCGCAGGTGGGCGGGGAGGACGTGGCCGGTGAGCGTCTCGGGGGCGACGGTGAGCAGGGGGTGGGCGGCGACGGCGCCGAGCGCCAGCGCGAGGGTGGGCACGGTGAACGCGACGTGCCGGCGCCGGTGCTGGGTGTCGAGGAGGTCGTCGATGCGGTCCCGGGTGCGGCCCCGGCGGGAGACGACGACGTGCGCGAGGGACGCGAACCCGTCCCAGGTGGTGGGGTCGTGCGGCAGGTCGCGGCGGCCGACGGCGGCGAGCCGGTCACTGAACAGCGTGGTGGAGCGGGTGTCCGCGTGGTCGGGCGCGGTGTCGCCGATCTGGATGTCGACGCGGCCCCGGCGCAGCTCGTCGGCGGTGGTGGCGCCCTCCGCGAGCAGGCGCAGGCAGACGCCGGGAGCCGTGTCGGCGAGTGCCGCGGCCAGGCGCGGCAGGAGGGCGCCGGCGACCACGTCGTTGCACTGGAGGGTGAAAGTGCGCTCCAGCGTGGCGGGGTCCACCTCGGCGCTCGGGGTGAGGACGCTCTGGGCGCGCGTGACGAGCCGGTGGACCTCCTCGCGGACCTCCTCGGCGTACGGGGTGGGCAGCATCTGCCGGCCGGAGCGGACCAGGATCTCGTCCCCGGTCGCCTGCCTGATCCGGCTGAGCGTGCGGCTCATGGCGGGCTGCGAGAGGTGCAGCCGGTCGGCGGCGCCGCTCACGCTGCGCTCGTCGAGCAGGGCGTCCAGGGCGGTGAGCAGGTTCAAGTCCACATGCATGGAGGTAATGCTAGCTATCCGAAGTATGCATTTGAAGTTATATGAGTGCGCTTGTTGACTGGCATCAGTGCTGCTCCGGGCGCGGGGGCCTTCGGGCACCCCCGGCTCGTCGGAGCATGTCGGGCGCGTAGGGCACGTCGGGAAACACGTCGGGAAACAAGGAGGCAGCGATGCGTACAGTGATCGCCGGAGGCGGCCTGGTCGGGCTCACCGCAGCGGCATCCCTTCAGTCGATCGGCCACGAGGTCACGGTGCTGGAGCAGGCGCCGGAGGTGCGGGCCGCGGGCGCGGGGATCGGCCTGTGGCCCAACGCACTGCGCGAGTTCGACCGGATCGGCGTCGGCGCCCGGCTGCGCGAGATGGGCGCCTGGATCGACACCTGGTTCTTCGACCCGGCCGGCCGCCCGCGGCGCGCCGCCGGCTACGACGCCGACGACCACCGCTTCCTGCTCGTGCCCCGACCCGGCCTGAACCGGCTGCTCGCCGACCGGGTCGGCCGGGACCGTATCCGCCTCGGCGCCCTGGCCACCGGCTACACGGAGACGGACACGGAGGTCGTCGTCCACGTCGACGGCGGTGCGGACGTACGGGCCGACCTGCTGATCGGCGCCGACGGCGTCCACTCCCGTATCCGTGCCGTCCTGGTGCCGGGCAGCCAGGCCGTCGCGCACGAAGGGCACTTCGCCTGGCGCGCGGTGGTGCCCGCGGGGCGGGAACGTCCCGAGGGCAGCGTGCTCACCATCGGGCGGGAGCGCGCCCGCGGCGGATACGCGCCGGTCGCCCCGGGGCAGACCATGTGGATGGTCAACCAGTTCGAGGCCGGCCCGCTGACCGGCACCAAGCGGGAGCGCGCGCTGGCGCGGGCCGCGCACCTCGCCGAGGCGGGCTGGCACGAGGACCTGCTGGAGATGATCGCCGCGACCCCGGAAGAGGCCATCCTGGAGAACCAGATCACCCTGGTGCCCCCGCTGCCGCGCTGGACGAGCCCGCGGGTCGCGCTGATCGGTGACGCCGCCCACGGCCTCTCCCCCCACATCGCCGCCGGCGGCACCCTCGGCGTCGAAGACGTCGGCGTGCTCCGCGCCCGCCTCTCCGACAGCCCTGACACCGCGACCGCCCTCACCCGCTACGAGCAGCAGCGTGCCGCCCGCTTCGACCAGGTCCGCGAGCACTCCGCCGCGGTCGAACTCGCCTCAGACGCCGCCGAGTTCGCCGAGCGCTACGCCGCGTTCAGCCACTGGATGCTCACCACCTGACCGCCGGCGGGTGGTCGGGAATCCCCGCCGCTGGGGGAGGGCGCGCGGGTCGGGCGGGCCACAACCTTGGCCGGTCGTGAGGTTCCCTCGCCCGTTGGGGGATGCGGTCCTTCCGCGGAGGAGCCGCACGTACTCAGGGGCGTTGGGGGCACCTCCCGGCGATGCCAGGGGGGACCACCAGCCGTGTACCGGCAGGTGGTCCTCCGACCGGCTGAACGCACCACCCCGGAGGGTCCAGCTCGCTACGACCGCCAGAGCGTGCGGTGCTCGGCGAGGTGGGCCAGGACCGAGTGGTTGGCCTCCCAGCCGTCGGGGAACTTGACGGTGACGCCGAGCCGGACCGGCTCGGAGGAGGGGTGCTCGTCGAGCAGGTCGGCCACCCCGGCCCGGCAGACGACGATGCAGGCGTGCCGATGCCGGGACGCCAGCACGCACAACCGCCCGGTTTCGAGGTGGAACGCGGTGGCGTCGGGACGCCCGGACAGCGGGTGCAGGACGACCGTGACGTCGAACTCCCGCCCCTGGAGCCGGTTGGCGGTGTCCACCGCGACCCCGGCGACCCCGAGGGCCGTGAGCGCGGCGCGCACCGCGGCGGCCTGGTCGCGGTGGGCGGTGCCGACCGCGATCCGCTCGGCGGTGAGCGGCGCGGGGTCCGGGTCGGGCGCGGAGTACGTGAGCCCGCCGCGGTCGAGCAGGCGGCGGACGAGCAGCGCGACCGCCCGTACGGCCTCGGGGTCGGTCCGCGGGGTGTGCCGGGCGGGCAGCTCCAGCAGACCCCAGCCGCTCTCCGCGGCCTCGTCCAGGGTGCGGTCGAGCCCGCCGCCGTCGCCGCGCACGCCGAAGCCGAGCCGCCGGTCGCCGGGCCCGGTGCCGCTGCGGAACGGCGTGTACGGATAGAACGCCCGCGACACCAGCGGAGCGGCGGACGCGGGCAGCCGCCAGGACACCGGCAACCGGTGCTGCGGCAGGCCGGGGTTGTGCGCGAGCAGCGTCACCACCGCGCTCGCCGACGGGTCCCAGCTCAGCCCGGCCCACTGCTCCGCGCCCACCACGCTGAACGGGTCGAGCTGGCCCGGATCACCCACGAACAGGGCGCGTTCGAAGAGCCCGGCGACCTGGAGCAGCGCGTCCGACCGCATCTGGTACGCCTCGTCCACGATGGCGTGCCGCCACGGCTCGACGTCCTTGACGTACGCCCACTTGGCCGCGGTCGCGATCACCACCGCGCGGTCCCGCAACTCGGCGACGGAGGTGGACTTCGCCAGGGACGGGTGGCGGTCGAGCGCGGGGTCGGGCGGCGAGTCGGTGCCGTGCAGCCGGCCCACCGGCAGGTCGGGGTCGGCCGTGGCCAGCCGGTCGGCGAGGTCGTCGACCTGGGCGTTGGTCTGCGCCACGATCATCAACGACTCTCCCGCCGCGGCCAGTTCGCGCGCCGCGCGCACCACGAGCGTGGACTTGCCCGCGCCCGGCGGCGAGTCCACGACGACTCCCCGCGCGGTGCCGTGCAGGGTGCTCGCGAGGATCGCCGAGGTCGCCTCGGCGGCGGCCCGGCCCGGGTCGAACGGCTCGTCCGCGCCCTGCGGGCCGTACGCCCCGCCGGCGGCGGCCGTGCCGGGGCTTCGCACGGGCTGGGTCACAGGTAGTCCTCCGCGGTCACGGGGTCGGGGGCGGTCGGGGCGGGCTCCGAGCCGGGCGGGCCGCCGTGCGTCCACGGGGTCTGCTCCGCGTCGGGGAGGGCCGGGCCGCTTCTCGGGTCGTGCTCGAACAGCGTGAAGGTGACCGTGTCGCCGGGGGCCGGCACCGAGCCTTCCCGCGGGGTGCGGCCACTGCCCATGCCGCCGGTCAGCTTCACCCGCACGCTCCACGCGGGACCGTCCGCGGCAGCGCCGTCGGGGGTGCCGGCGCTGGCACTGAGGCCGTCGGTGCCGTCGGTGTCCGGGTCCCCCGCCGTACGCACCTCCAGCGCCGTACGCACCTCCAGCACTTCCGCCCCCTGCGCCGACTTCGCGTCCGGAAGCGCGCGGTACGCCTTCGCGCCCGGCTCGGCCTGCGGCAGGTCGTCGGTGGCGATCGTGAGGAGGGGCCGGGGCATGGGGCGGCGGCCCTCGGACCAGGTCATCTCGACCTCGACGACCGTGCCGGTGAACGCCTCGCCGGACAGCCGTCGCGCCGCCATGGCGAGGGGGTCGTCCAGCGCTTCCTGGGCGGCGAGTCGGGCCTGCGCGGTCTCCCGCCCGGCGAGCTTCTGGGCCGCGGCGATCGCGTCGTCCCGCTTCGGCTGCGGCGGCTCGCCCGCGCCGACCCGGTCGCGGTGCCCGGTGAACGACCAGCGGTCCCGCTTCCACCGCTCCTCGACGTGCGCGCCCTCGGGCAGCGCCCGCAGCAGGTCGAGTCCGCGCCACATGTCGTCCCAGGTGGGGCGGAGCTGGGAGGCGACCAGATCCCGTATCCCCGCTTCGGCGGCGGCCCGCTCGGGCGCGGTGCGGGCCTTGTCGTAACGGGCCTGGGCGGGGGCGAGGACGCGGTTGTCGAAGACCGGGTCGGTGGCCGGGCCGGCCGGGGGGCTGAGCAGCAGGCCGTCAGGGGCGCGGCCGGTCTGGGCGCGGGCGGCGGCGGTGGGCCCGTCGAGGCCGGGCGGCGGGTCGATCCAGCCGAGCAGGGCACCCAGGTGCTGGTCCTCCATGGCGCTCTGGCCGGTGGCCCAGTGCCGGGTGAGCAGGTCGGTCATGGCGAGCAGCAGGCCGCTGCCGGGGGTGCGGGCACGCTCGGCGTAATGGGTGAGCCAGCGGCCCAGCAGCGGCACGGGGACCGGCACCGGGTGGGGGGCGTCCGGGTCCTCGACGGTGCGCAGGAAGCGGGTGGAGCGGCCGACCAGCCGGACGTACTCCAGGGCGGCGCCGTTGGGCACGACGACCTGGAGGGCGTCCGCGCACAGCTCGGTCTCCTCGCGGTTGCGGGTGGCCGGCTCGACCTCCACCTCGTCGCAGTAGCGGTCCAGCGCGAGGAGCAGTTCCCGGGCGAGCCCGGCGAAGAAGCCGAACCGCAGCTCGCGGTCGAGCGGTTGCGGCACCACCAGCAGCTCGGGCGCGTCCCGGTCGGTGCCGATCATCGCGCCCAGCGGCGCGCCCGCCTCGCCCGCGGTGGTCAGCGGCACCAGCACCAGCGGCCGGTCGGAGAGGTGGCAGTGGCGTACGGTCGCCGCCGGGACGGCCCGCCGGGCGGAGACCGCCTCGGCGCGGGCGAGGGTGTGCAGCGCGCTCACGCCGGGCCTCCCGGCACACGCCCCGCGCCGGCGGCAGGCTGCTCGGCGGCGGCGGCGGTGGCGGCCGGCGCGCGTGGCGCGCGTGGCGCGGGCGGTCGGGCCGGGACCTGAGCGGCGGTGGGGGCGGTGGCGTCGTCGCCGGCCGGGCCGGGCGCGGCCTCCGCCACGGCGGACATCGCCTCCTCGCGCAGCGCGGCGGCCCGGCGCAGGGCCGCGACCGCCGGGTCCCGCGGGTCGCCCGCGCGGCCGTGCGCGGCGGCGAGCACCGCCTCGACGGTGGTGAGGTCGCCGAGCTCGCCGCGCAGCGAACGGCCCAGGGCCTCGACCCTGCCCGCCGCGCGGGACCGGTCCCGGCAGTGGAAGGCCAGCTCGCAGGTGGACAGGCACTCGGGGGCGTACGCGGCGGGGACGGTGTCCACGGCGGCGGCCAGCTCGGCCCGCGGCCGGGTCGGGGTGCGGCCGTCGGGCGTGTACGACAGGTCGAAGGTGGTGCCCTCCGGCAGCAGGTCGGTGATGTCCGAGATCCGGGTGAGCCGGGTGAGCTGGCGGCGGGTGACGGCGAGCTGCTTGCGGATGTCGACCCGGTCGGCGGTGGGCAGGTTGGAGAAGTCCTTGGGGCAGACCAGCAGGATGTCGGCGCGGGTCCGGCCCGGGTCGACGGCGTCCAACGCGAGTACGTAGACCGCCGACTGCCGGGCCGCCGCGCCGACCTTCATCGCGTCGGCGCCGCCGTCCAGGATCGGGAAGGACTTGATCTCGACCACGGTCCAGGTGCCGTCGGGCGCGATCACCACCGCGTCGGGTTCGAGGTGGACCGTGGAGCCCGCGACGTCCAGGGCGAGCAGCGGGTGGTCGAGCAGGGTCCACTCGCCCGGTACGGCCTCGGCCAGCGCCATCCGGGTCCTGGCCACCCGCCCCTCGGGTCCGGGAGCCGACAGGTCGGGCAGCGACGCCTTGCCCTCGGAGCCGAGCAGCCGCAGCAGTTCGGCGCATCCGTCGGCCTTGACCCGCGCCTCGAAGGCATGGCCGCGGGAGAAGGCGAACCGGGACTGGCCGAACCGGGCGGGGGAGCCGAGCGCTTCGGCGACCGCGCCCTTGTCCACCCCGGCGGCGTCCATCACCGCGCGGCGCTTGCAGCCGGGGTTGGCGGCGAGCGCGGCCAGCGCCCGCGCGTCCATCGGGCGGGATGCGGTGGTGGGGCCGCGCAGGACGGCCAGCCGCTCCCGCAGGGAGTGCGTAGTGCTCACCCGGGAGAGTGTGGCATCCGGCAGTGACAACCGGGCCCAGGCGGCCCGGAACGCACCCTCCGGGCGGGTCAGTTGCGCGCGGCCGGTTCGCCGTCGGGCAGGGGCGCGGTGCCGCTGCTGTCGTCGGGAGCCGGGGTCGGGCGCGGCACGGACGGCGCGGCGGCGGGGTCCGCGCTCTCCGTCGCCGGTTCGCCGCCCGAGGGGGAGGCGGATGCCGTTCCCGTGATGCTCGTCGCATCCTGCGCGGTGCCGCCGGAAGCGGTCGACCCGGACGGCGCGGCCACGGCAGCCGCCGTACCCGCGAGAGCACCCGTGGCCGCATCCGTGCTCGCGTCGGCGGCGTCCTCGCCCCGGGCCGCGGCCGGCCGCCCGAAGCCGTACCGCGTGTACAGCGCGTCGACCATCCGCAGCGCCGGCTTGGCCAGCAGGAAGCCGATGCCCATCACCAGCACGCCCGCGGCGGCGTCCAGCAGGTAGTGGTTGGCGGTGCCCATCACCACGAACGCGGTCATCAGCGGGTAGATCACGCCGAGGGTGCGCACCGTCCAGTGCCGCCCGTAGCGGAAGAGCATGATCCCGCACCACAGCGACCAGCCGACGTGCAGGCTCGGCATCGCCGCGTACTGGTTGGTGAGGTCGCCCATGCCCCGCGGCGCGCTCGCCTCGCTGCCCCACCAGCCGTAGGAGCCGTACTGCGCCATGGTGTCGATGAAGCCGTGGTGGCCGGTGAGCAGCCGGGGCGGCGCGGTGGGCATCAGGGTGAAGCCGATCAGCCCGATCAGGGTGGACAGCATCAGCCAGGTGCGGGCCATCCGGTAGTGGGTGGGCCGGCGGCGCCACAGCCAGACCAGGACCGTCGGGGTGACGATGTAGTGCAGCGACGCGTACGCGAAGTCGGCCGGCACGCCGAGGAAGGCGTGGTCGGTGAAGAGCCGGTTGAACCAGCGCTCCGGGTCGATGTGCACGATCTGCTCGAAGTGCAGGATGTCGGCGCCGTGCTGCACGGCGCTGCTCACGTCGCCCCGCACCAGCAGCCGCGCTCCGGAGTAGAGCGCGTAGACCACGGCGATGAGCGGAAGTTCGGTCCACCAGCGCAGCCTGCCGCGGTAGGCAGCGGCGCGCGGCGCAGTGGCGGTGATCGTCATCCGGACGTCTCTCCAGGTTCTCCGTTGGCCGCGGGTCCGGCGGTCTGGTCGGTGGCGTAGGCTCAACCGTACGCCGTACGTTACGTGCGGCGCACATCGCCCCCGAAGTTTCGCAGATACCCCGAGTTCGTACGGTGTTCAGCCCGGTTGTGCAGGGTAAGGACACCGCGAAGGACGCCCCGGTTCCGCTCCCGGGTTGCCTGCCGCGAGGTACGAAGGACGAGAACAGAGATCCCGATGTCGGTATCCCCGTCGGCCCAGCCGCTCCGCTCCCCACGGCGCCGCGCACCCCGTAACACGCTCAACCCGGATCGTATCCTTGATGCCGCCATCGCTCTGCTCGATCGGGACGGCGCCGAGGCTTTCACCATGCGCGCGCTCGCCGAGCAGTTGGGCGTCGCCACGATGGCCGTCTACTCGCACTTCCGCGGCAAGGACGAGATCAGCGACGCCGTCGCCCAGCGCCTGCTGGACACCGTGGAGCTGCCGAGCGCCTGCGGCGCCCACCCGGACCGCGAGCTGCGCGAGGTCTGCCTCGGCGTCTACCGGCTCTTCACCGAGCACCCCTCCGCGCTCCAGCTCCTCACCACCCGCTCCACCCGGGGCGACGACGCGATCGCCGTGATCGACCGGATGCTCGCGCTGCTGCGCGCGTCGGGGCTGTCCCCGCAGGCCGCGGTGCGCGCGCATGTGGCGCTGATGCAGTACACCGTGGGCTCCGCGCTGTGGAGCACCCGGCGCGCCCGGGTGCTGTGCGAGGAGGGCGCCCGCGAGCGGGTCCGGGCCAAGCTGGACGCCCTCCCGGCCGAGCGCTACCCGGCGCTGGCCTCGCTGGTCCCCGAGCTGCTGTGCGCGCAGGAGGACGCCGGGGCGCAGTACGAATGGGGGCTCGACCAGCTGCTGCGAGGGCTGCTCGCCGAGGTCTGACGGCGGTGGGCGATGATGGAGGCGTTTCGGCCCGGTCCGCGAAAGGTCCTTCGGTATGGCAGTGGTGGCGCCGCGTATTCTCCTGGTCCGGCACGGGCAGACGGAGTGGTCCCGCACCGGGCGGCACACCGGCCGCACCGACATCCCGCTCACCGAGGAGGGCCGGCGCACCGCGCTGCTGCTCGGTGAACGCCTCGCCCGCGCCCCCTGGAACGGCCTGCCCGACGCCGAGGTGCGCACCTCGCCGCTGCTGCGCGCCGCCGGCACCGCAGACCTCGCCGGGTTCGGCCGGGCCAAGGAGTGGGACGCCCTGCTCGAATGGGACTACGGGCAGTACGAAGGGCTGACGCCCGCGCAGCTCCAGGAGTTGCGGCCCGGCTTCCACATCTGGCGGGACGGGGTGCCCGGCGGGGAGAGCCTGGCCGCGGTCGCCGAACGCGCGGACGAGGTGATCGGGTGGGCCCGGTCCGCGCCGCGTGACGTGCTGGTCTTCGCGCACGGCCACTTCCTGCGCGTCCTGGGCGCGCGGTGGCTCGGCTTCGACCCGGCCTTCGCGGCCGCGCTGCGTCTCGACCCGGCCTCGCTGTCGGTCCTCGGCTGGGCCTACGGCGCGCCGGCGATCGAGCGCTGGAACGATTCGGCGCACCTCGAGTAGCCCGCGGGCGGCGGCTCCCTGGTGACCTCTCCCCGGTGGCCTCGGCGGTGACGTTCCCCGCGGCCTCGGCGGCTCCCCGGTGGCCCTCGCCCGCAGGCCCCCGGCACCCCCGAACAGGGGGGCGGCGTGGGGATTCGCCAGGCAACGCCACCCCTGGCGACGGCCCCCCGGTACCACGGATGCCGTTGTACGAAGTGGGAGCCGATCACGTCGGCTCCCCCTTGGAGGGAGGTTGCCGTGGAGAAGAGCAGTACTTCGGGCCACAGCCCCGAACCGAGCGTGCCCCCGGCGCGGGAGGTGGTGACCGTGCCGTCCAGGCAGGGTCTGGAGGCCGTGGACCTGCTCCGGTTGAGCACGGGCGTGGGGCCGGTGTTCCACGACCGCGTCGGGGACAGCCTGGCGTTCCTGGTCCCGCTGGGCACCGCGGACCGCTGGGACCTGCCCGGCAGCCAGTGTCACCGTACGGGCGGCGACCTGACCCCCTGCGGCAGCGGCTGGGTGGTCCCGCCGCACACCGACCGGGCGGTGACGGACCCGGCGGTGCTGCGGGAGGCGCTGGGTGTGGCCGCACGGACCATCGAGCTGGTCGACGGGTTCGCACAGCAGCCGCAGCACCAGCCGCAGCAGCACCAGCCTCCGGCGTCGTCGTCGTCAGGTGGCGTGACGCCGGCGTGAGGTCGGCCGCGTCCTGAGCGCGGGATACGGCGCCGAGACCGTGGCCGGGTGGACCGCGAACGTCGACGGCGGTGTCGTCGTCGATAATCGGACCATGGCACGTCATCGGCGCGGTACCGAGGAGCCCCGCACCACACCCGTGGGCGGGGGCCTCGCCGAGCTGCGCCCGGACCGCGAGCGGCCGCGGGCGTGGACCCTGCTGGTGGGCGGCGCCCCGCACTCCCATGTGGACCTCGCCGACCCGGCCCACCTCGACTTCGCCTACCAGCGCAGGCTCGGCCACGTCATCGACCTCGCCGCGCCCCCCGGCCGCCCGCTGCGGGTGGTGCACCTCGGCGGCGGCGCGCTCACCCTCGCCCGCTACACCGCGCACACCCGGCCGCGGTCGACCCAGCAGGTCGTCGAGCTCGACACCGCGCTCACCGAGCTGGTCCGGGCCGAACTCCCCTGGGACCGCGCCTGGCGGATCAAGGTACGCGGCGGCGACGCGCGGGAGGGCCTGGCGAAGGTCCCCGACGGCTGGGCCGACCTGCTGATCGCCGACGTCTTCGCGGCCGCCCGCACCCCCGCGCACCTCACCAGCGCCGAGTTCCTCGCCGACGTCCGCCGTGCCCTCGACCCCCAGGGCCTCTACGCCGCCAACCTCACCGACGGCGGCGCGCTCGCCTTCCTGCGTGGCCAAGTCGCCACCGCACAGGCCGCGTTCGCCGAGACCGCGCTCGCCGCCGACCCGGCGGTGCTGCGCGGCAAGCGCTTCGGCAACGCGATCCTCCTCGCCGCCGACCGCCCCCTGCCCGTCGCCGAACTCACCCGCCGCGTCGCCACCGACCCCCACCCCGGCCGCGTCGAACACGGCCGCGCCCTCGCCGACTTCACCGCCGGCGCCCCCGTCGTCACCGACACCACGGCCACCGCCTCCCCACCGCCCCCCGCCCACGTCTTCGACTGACCCGCCCGGCCCGTCCAGGGCAGGATGGGGGCGTGCGCAGAGGGGCACTGCACGTCGGCGTCTGGGCAGTGGCTACCGCGGTGGCGGTCGCCATGTCCTGGTTCGGCGTGCGCTCGGTGCTCCGCGGCACCGCCTACGACCCCCCGCGCACCCTCCCGATCCCCGCGGCGAGCAGCGGCCCCCCACCCGGCATCTCCAGCGCCGTCCACCGCCCCAAACCCTCACCCCACCCCACCACTTCACGACCCCCCGCCTCCCCCCACCCCACCGGCGACCCCGCCGACGTCCACAGCTACACCGTCGCCGGCGGCCAGGTCGTCCTCGACCTCGGCCCCACCTCCGCCTCCCTCGTCTCCGCAACCCCCGACCCCAACTGGCAGATGCAGCTCTGGACCACCCAACCCGGCTGGCTCCGCGTCACCTTCACCTCCCCCTCCACCTCCACCGCCTCCACCCTCCTCTGCACCTGGAACGGCCACCCCCCAACCGTCCAGACCTACAAAGACGGCTGACAATTCCAGCCCGACCAAAACCGAGCCCGAGCAAAGAACCAGCCCGCGCAAAACCCAGCCCGACCAAACCCAGCCCGACCAAAGAACCGGCCCGAGCAAAACCCAGCCCGCGCGGCGTTTGAGCGCAAAAGTGACGCGCCCACGTCCACCACCCCAAGCCCGCGCGGCGTTTGAGCGCAGACAAGCTCCCCCGGGCAAGCAACCCCGGCTCTTCCCGCGGAGCGAATTCGCTAGGTTCGGCTCCATGGCAACAGTCCTCGTCGTCGAAGACGACCAGTTCGTGCGGTCCGCCCTCATCCGGCATCTCGGCGACGCCGGGCACACCGTGCGCAGCGTCGGCACCGCGCTGGAGGCGCTGCGCGAGGTGGCGCAGGTCGGCTTCGACGTGGTGATCCTCGATCTGGGGCTGCCGGACCTGGACGGCTCCGAGGCGCTGAAGATGCTGCGCGGGCTGAGCGACGTACCGGTGATCGTGGCGACCGCGCGGGACGACGAGGCCGAGATCGTACGGCTGTTGAACGCCGGTGCCGACGACTACCTGGTGAAGCCGTTCTCCGTGGAGCACCTGTCGGCGCGGCTGGCGGCGGTGCTGCGGCGGGCGCGCGGCGGGGCGGCGGGGGAGCCGGCCGGAGGCGGGCGGATCAGGGTCGGCGGCCTCGAGATCGACGTACGGCGCCGGCTGGCGTTGCTGGACGGCGGCCGACTCGACCTCACCCGGCGGGAGTTCGACCTGCTGGCGTTCCTGGCGGCCCGCCCGGGCGTGGTGGTGCCGCGCCGCGAGCTGCTCGCGGAGGTGTGGCGGCAGTCGTACGGCGACGACCAGACCATCGACGTGCACCTGTCGTGGCTGCGCCGCAAGCTCGGCGAGACCGCGGCCCGGCCGCGCTACCTGCACACGCTGCGCGGGGTCGGCGTCAAGCTGGAGCCGCCGGCGTGACCGGCATACGGAGGGCGGCCCGGCGATGAGATGGGCGCTGATACGGGTGTCGGTGGCGGTCACCGCGATGGTGGTGCTCGCCTTCGCGGTGCCGCTCGGCCTGGTGGTCAGGGAACTGGCCAGGGACCGCGCGCTGACCAACGCCGAACGGCAGGCCGCCGCCGTGGCGCCGGCGCTGGCCATCACCACCGACCGCACCGAACTCGCCCGGGCCGTCGCCACCGCCCAGGCCGGCGGCGAGAACCGGATCGCGCTGCGCATCCCCGCCACCGCGCACTCGGCGGCGGTCGACCTCGGCCGGCACCGCGCCCCGCGGGCCGCGTTCGACGACGCGTCGGCGCACGGCGAGGCCGCGACCGTACGGGTGGCCGGCGGATACGCCCTGCTGCGGCCGACCGCGGTCGGGACCGGCACGATCGCGGTCGTCGAGGTGTTCGTGCCCGAGGCCGACGTCACCCGGGGAGTGGCCACCGCGTGGCTGGTGCTCGGCGCCGTCGGGCTGGGCCTGATCGCGGGTTCCGTGGTGGTCGCGGACCGGCTCGGCAGCCGTACGATCCGGCCCGCGGTACGGCTGGCGGGCGCCGCGCGCCGGCTTGGCGAGGGGGATCTCGCGGTCCGGGTGCCCGAGGCGGGGCCGGACGAACTGCGTTCGGCCGCAGCCGCGTTCAACGCGATGGCCGACCAGGTCGTCCAACTCCTCGCCAACGAGCGGGAACTCGCCGCCGACCTCTCGCACCGGCTGCGTACCCCGCTGACCGTGCTGCGGCTCAACACCGCCTCCCTCGGAGAGAGTCCGGCCGCCGAGCACACCCGCGCGGCCGTCGCCCAACTCGAACGCGAGGTGGACCAGATCATCCGTTCCGCGCGCGAGCAGCGGTCCGGCCCGGCGGTGCCCGCGGGATGCGACGCGGCCGAGGTGGTGCGCGAGCGGATGGCGTTCTGGTCCGCGCTCGCGGAGGACGAGAACCGCGAGGTGCGCACGGCCGGCGCCGACCGGCCGGTACGGGTGCCGGTCGCCCGGGCGGACCTCGCCGCCGCGCTCGACGCGATGCTCGGCAACGTCTTCCGGCACACCCCGGAGGGGACGGCCTTCGCCGTGGACGTGCACGAGTTCGACGGCGCGGTGATCCTGCTCGTCTCCGACGCCGGCCCCGGCGTCGCCGACCCCGCCGCCGCGCTCCGGCGCGGCCACGGCGACGGCGGTCCCGGGTCCACCGGGCTCGGGCTCGACATCGTGCGCCGGGTCGCCGAGTCCACCGGAGGGGACCTGGCCATCGGCCGCAGCGTCCTCGGCGGCACCGAACTCCGTATCCGCCTCACCCGCACCCTCCCCGCCCCCGCCCCTCGCCCCACCCACCGCCGCGGCTAGGTCGTCTTTGGGAAGCCCCCCGACTTCGGCGGGGGAGGCGCCCCCATCCCGTGGCGCCTGGCACGCACGCTCTCCCCCTGCCTTCGGCGGGTGGGGGTGCCTCCCGCGAAGCCAGGGGGAGTGCCCCCGGCGTTGTCGGGCTGGTCCGAGGAGGCCCACCACGAGGGCAACCCTCCGCCGTGCGATCTGGGGGCACCTCCCACGCCGAAGGCTGTGGGGGAGCACCGGACGCCACGGGCCCTGCCCTTCGGGCGGACGGCGCTACGTCCACCACACGGCCTGGGGTCTGTCGTGTGGATCTCCGCGGCGTCGCGTCGCCCGGCACGCGCATCCGCCGCGTTCTCGTCGGTCGCCGGCTCCCCCACGGCCTGGGGCGTGGGGGCGCCCCTACCGCGTCGACTCCCTCTTCCGCCTTGCAGCTTGGGGGCGGGGACCACCGGACGCCGCTCCTTCACCCACGGAGATCCACCCGGCGGGCCCCAGCCGTGTTGACCCGGGGAGGCGGGTGCGGCTCAGCCGCCGGCAGGCGACCGCGGGGTTTCGGAGCGGTAGGTGTGGCCGAGTTCCGGGCCGAGCCCGAAGTAGTGGCGGAAGTTGTAGACGAGAGGGCTCCAGGCGGCCGGATCGACATGGTGGGTACCGGGCACGACGATCCGGGGATCGGCGTGCACCCGGAGAACCGCCGCTTCCACGATGACGAAGTCACCGGAGACGTCCGCCCGCACCCGTTCGGCGCGGGCCTCGAACTGGAGCGGGCAGGTCGCGACGCGAGGCGGCCGGACCAGGTCGGAGGGTTCGCCGCGCAGCCCGGCCGCGCCGAACTTGTCCGGCTCGAACCGGCAGCCCGCGGCCTTGCCCTCGGGCACCGGATTCCGCCCGGTCAGCGGCGCCAGCCGCTCCACCGCGGGCCACTGCGCGGGCGCGGGCAGGCTGATCACCAGCTCGGGCCGGACCGCGAGGTTGCGCGCGGTCTGCCCCTCCCCGCCGAGGCCGAGCACGATCGTCCGGCCGAGCGCCCACGCCGAGGACATCGGAGCGAGGTTGAACGAGCCGTCCGCGTTCTCGGTGCTGAGGAGCACCACCGGCGTGCCGAAGTACAGCACGCTGGGCTCGATGACCTGGTGCGACGGTGCCTGTCCCTGTGCCTGTGCCGGTGCCTGTGCCGATACCGGGGCGGGTGCCGTCGGTGGTGCGGTCGCCCCGGGCCCGGCACTCGTGGATGCGCTGTTCATGGCCCGGACCCTACGAACCGGACGCTTCGGCGGCCGCCGAAGCGTCCGGCGCGACAATGGACCGTATGCACACGCACGGCGCACGCGACGCGGGCCCGGACCTCGCCCGCGTGGCCGGGCTGATCGCCGACGGCACCCGGGCGGGCTTCTGCCTGGCGTTGCTCGACGGCCGGGCCTGGACGGCGAGCGAACTGGCCCGCCACATGGGCGTCGCCGCCTCGACCGCGACCGGACACCTCAACGCGCTGGTGGCGGGTGGCCTGCTCGCGGAGGCGCGGCAAGGGCGCCATCGGTACGTACGGTTGGCGGGCCCGCAGGTGGCCGAGCTGATCGAGGGCCTCGCGGCGCTCGCCCCGGCCCGCACCCCGCCGCCCCCGCCACCGTCGCTGTCGGCGTCCGGCCGCCGCCAGGCCCTTGCCCACGCCCGCACCTGCTACGACCACCTCGCCGGGACCCTCGGCGTCGCGATCACCGACGCGATGGCCGCGCGCGGCCTGTTGAGCGACGCCCACGGCCTCGGGCTGACCGCTGAGGGGGCCGCCTGGCTCACCGGCCTGGGCATCGCCGTGCCCGCGGGCAGCCGCCGGCCCGCGGTGCGTTCGTGCCTGGACTGGACCGAGCGCCGTCCGCACCTCGCGGGCAGCGTCGGCGCCGCGCTGTGCCGGCACGCCTTCGACGCGGGGTGGATCACCCGGATCGGCACCACCCGCGCGGTGGCGGTCACCCCGGCGGGCCGGCACGCCCTGCACGCCCTGCTCGGCCTGCCCGCCGACCTCCTCCCGGCACCCGGCCGCACCGCCGGGACGCCGGCCGCCCGGCACTAGTCCCACCTCGTACGGCGGACCGCCGCCGGAGTGCGTATCACCCCAGTGACTTGTGTGAGTGGCGGTGCGGGTGGGGCGTCCATAGCGTCGAGTCGGCGGCCCGAGCCGCCGTTTTTACGTCGATGCCCCTGCGCGGGGCCGAACGGAAGCGGGTCGGGCGATGGGTCGGGCGATGGTGAAGCGCGTGGTAGCGGGGACGTCGGTGGCAGCAGCGGCGGTGGCGGCGGTGGGAGCCGGGGGAGCACCCGCACAGGCGGCCTCCGTGCGGGTGGTGCACCCGGGGGAGTCGATCCAG
This sequence comes from Streptomyces sp. NPDC088194, assembly GCF_040702025.1. NCBI lineage: Bacteria > Bacillati > Actinomycetota > Actinomycetes > Kitasatosporales > Streptomycetaceae > Streptomyces > Streptomyces sp. NPDC088194. The sequence continues at coordinate 50,833 of NZ_JBFBIV010000009.1, forward strand.
GCGGCGGTGGACGCGGCCGCGCCGGGCGACACCGTACTGGTGCTGCCGGGCACGTACCGGGGCAGCGTGCAGATCAGCAAGCCGCGGGTGACGCTGCGCGGCACCGGCGCGGGCATCACCGTACTGGCCCCGGCCACGACGGCGTCCGACCCGCAGAGCACGACCGGTCCGGCGAACCCCGCGACCAACCCCGCGACGAATCCTGCGACGAATCCCGCGACGAACCCCGACACCGGGAACGCGACAAGCACCAGCACCAGCACCAGCGCCGTCGCCTGTGCCGCGGCCGGTGACGGCCTGTGCGTCACGGGCGCGGACGGCGTGCGCGTCGAGTCCCTGACGGTCACCGGCTTCGCGAAGTACGGCATCTGGGCCACCTCCGCCGACCGCCTCACCATCGACCACGTGCGGGCCGACGCCAACGGCCAGTACGGCATCGGCCAGGAGAAGTCGATCCGTTCGCGGTTCACCTCCAACGAGGCGAGCGGCAACGGCGAGGCGGGCCTGTTCGTGGCGAACGCCGTCTCCGAGGAGGGCGGCGCCACCGACACGCAGGGCACCGAGATCCGCGGGAACGCCCTCACCGGCAACCACATGGGCCTGGTCGTCCGCCGGCTGCGCCGCGTCACGGTCGACGCCAACACGATCTCCGGCAACTGCGCCGGCGTTTTCCTCGTCGGCGACGAGAACACCCCGCGCGCGGGCGAGATGACGGTCACCGGCAACACGGTCGACGCGAACAACGCCTACTGCGCGGCCACCGCCCGCCTGCCCTATGTCCAGGGCTCCGGCATCGTGCTGACCGGCGTGGAGAACACCCTGGTGAGCGGCAACGAGGTCACCGGCAACGTCGGCGCCTCCCCGCTGTCCGGCGGCGTCGTGCTCTTCCCGAGCTTCACCGGCAAGCCCGACTCCGGCAACACCGTGCGGAACAACACGCTGCTGCACAACGGCCCGGCCGACCTCGCCGACCGTGACCACGGCACCGGCAACACCTTCACCGCGAACGAATGCCAGGTCTCCCTGCCCGCGGGCCACTGCTGACCTGCGGTGCCCGAAACCGCCATGACGCCATGAGAAAGGGCGGCACCATGACGACCACCCCGGACACCGAGGCCCAACGGGGGGCCCAGCCGCCCCCGTCCGACCCCGCCGCGGCCGAAGGATCGGCCGGAAACCCCGGAGCCGCCGCGGGAGCCGCCTCGATGCGGCTGCGCGAGATCGTCTTCGGCGCCGCCTGCGCCGCGTCCGTACGCGCCGCCGCCCGGCTGGGACTTCCCGACGCCCTCGGTGCATCCCCGCGCACCGCGGAGGAGTTGGCCGCCGACCTCGACGTGCGGCCGGAGCCGCTGCGCCGGCTGCTGCGCGCGCTCGCCTGCTACGGGGTCTTCACCGAGGAGGCGGACGGCCGCTTCACGCACACCGAGATGTCACGGCTGCTGCGCGAGGACGCGCCCGGCAGCCTGCACCACATCGCGCTGTGGTGCACCGAGCCGTGGACCTGGGACGCCTGGCCGCGCCTGGACGAGGCGGTCAGGTCCGGCCGCGACGTCTTCGCCGACCTCTACGGCAAGAGCTTCTTCGAGTACCTGCACGCCGACGCGGCCGACTCCGCCCGCGTCTTCGACCGCGCGATGACCTCCTCCAGCCGGCAGGCGGCCCGCGACCTCGCCGCGTACGTCGACCTGACCGGCGTCCGCAGCGTCGCCGACATCGGCGGCGGCCAGGGGCTCGCGCTCGCCGGGCTGCTGGAGAAGGAACCCGGCCTGCACGGAACCCTGCTGGACCTGCCCGACGTCGTCGCCCACGCCGACCCGCGGCTGCGGGACGGCGGGGCGCTCGCCGGCCGGGTCCGGCTCGTGCCCGGCGACTGCCGCACCGAGATCCCGGTCCGGGCCGACCTCTACGTGCTGAAGAACATCCTCGAATGGGACGACGCCAGCACCCGTGCCACGCTGCGCAACGTCGTGGCCGCCGCGGAGCCCGGCGCCCGGGTCCTGGTGATCGAGAACCTCGTCGACGACAGCCCCTCCATGCGGTTCACCACCGCGATGGACCTGCTGCTCCTGCTCAACGTCGGCGGCGCGAAGCACTCCCGGGCGAGCATGACCGCGCTCATGGCCGAGGCCGGGCTCCCCGTGAGTGCGGTACGACCGGTCAACCCCCACCTGTTCGCGTTCGAGTCCCGGGTGAACTGACCCTCCGGGGCGGGTGGTCCTGTCGGTTCCAGGACCACCCCCCGGTGGACGGCCGGGGTACCTCCCAGGCGGAGTTCCGGGAGAGCGCGGCTCCCCGCGCCCCTGGTCTCAGGGGCGCGGGGAGACCTGGCGGAACGGCTAGTCGCGTTCCCAGCGGTAGAACTCCTGGGCCATCGCGTCCTTCGGCTCGCGCCAGTTGACCGGGTCGTACGCCGACACGTAGGGCGCGAGGGCCTCGCTGATGCGGCGGAACTCGGGGTGCCCGGTGTGCTTGGCGACCTCGGGTCCCGGCGGCCGGTCGGCCTCGATCAGGTGCAGGTAGAGGTCGTCGTGGAACCGGAAGAGGCTGCGCCCGGTGACGCCGATCAGCCCGGGCAGTTCACCGCGGTCCGACGCGGCGAACTCCTCGGCGATGGCGGCCGCGGCGTCCGGCTTCATCCGGGCCACGATCAGGCTGCGGTGCATGCGCGCTCACGCCCCCTCGGCGGTGCGGGGCGGCATCGCGGACAGCCCGCGCTCGGCGGCCTGCTTCTCGACGCGCTCGCGGATGCGCTCCATCTGGACCACGGAGTTGCGGTTGATCCGGTCGGTCATGGCCGCGTCGTCCACGGGCGCGGTCGGCTTCATCGCGAAGTCCTGCACCCACCGCATGGAGGTGCCGCCGGGCACCTCGGCGTACTCCCAGTGGATGTCCATGTGCGCGAACGGGCCGGTCTCCACCCGCCGGGCGCGCACGGTCAGGTTGCGGCGGTCGGTCACCCGCTCGGAGACCCAGCTCCACACGGTGCCGTTCTCGTCGGGGTGCATGGTGAGCCGGAAGGTGACCTTGTCGCCCTCGCGCGCCATGATCTCGACGGCGGCGTACTCGCTGAACAGCTGCGGCCAGCTCTCCAGGTCGTTGGTGAGGTCCCAGGTGAGGTCCACCGGGGCGGCGATGATGATCTCGTTCTCGGTGTGCCCTGCGGTCGATGCTGCCATGATCTGAACTCCTTCTCGTCGGGTACGGGTCAGGCCGCGGCGGCGTTGAGCTGGGAGTTGACGCTCGCCAGGAACTCGTGCGGGGTCTTGCAGGTCTCCGCGTCGTCGCCGATCTTGCGGCTGTAGCGCTTCTCCAGCTCGGCCACGATGCCCAGCAGGCCCAGCGAGTCGAGGTTGAACTCCTCGAACGTCGTCGCCGGGCTGGACGCCATCGCCGACGGGTCCACCGACAGCCCGGCCCGGTTCTTCATCAGGTCGGACAGCTCGTCGAAGGTGACGGGGCCGTCCGCGGTCGTGTTCGTCGGGTCGTTCATGGGTCCTTCTCCTTCGGTGGGGGGGGAACTTCGGTGGGGAACTTCGGGGGGAACCTCAGTGGGGGGAAAGGGGGGACTCGGGCGCGCGCAGCACCAGCGCCGCGTTGCAGCCCATCAGCCCGCGGCTGAGCACCAGCGCGGTGCGCAGCGGCGTGATGCGGGCCTCGCCGGTGACCACGTCGAGGTCGTGCCGGACCTCGGTCACGTTCGGGGTGGGCGGCACCACGCCGTGTTCGAGGGCGAGCACGGCCGCGGCGGCGTCCAGCGCCGAGGCGGCCGCGTAGGCGCGGCCGAAGCCGGTCTTGGGGGCGGTGACGGGTACGGTCGCGGCGCGCGGCCCGAGCGCGTCGGCGATGGCGAGGGCCTCGGCCTGGTCGGCCTCGGGCACGCCGAGCGCGTCGGCGAAGACCACGTCCACCTCCTCGGGCGCGCAGCCGGCCTCCGCCAGCGCGCCCCGCGCCGCCCGCGCCAGGCCCTCCCGGGAGTGCCGCCAGCCGCCGGTGCCGGTGAAGGTGGCCGCGTGCCCGGCGACCACCGCCCGTACCCGCGCGCCGCGCCGCCGGGCCGCGGACTCCTCCTCGACCACGAACATCGCGCCGCCCTCGGCGGGGGAGTAGCCGCAGGCGTCGTCGGTGAACGGCAGGTAGGCGTGCCGCGGGTCGGTGGCCAGGCTCAGCTCGTCGTAGCCGAGCTGGCACACCACGGAGTACGGCGCGAGCGGGGCCTCGGTGGCGCCGACCACCATCGCGTCGGTACCGCGCCGGATGGCCCGGCCGGCGTGCGCGAACACGTCCAGGCCGCCGGCCTCGTCGTCGGCGAGCACCCCGCACGGGCCCCGGAAGCCGCCGCGGATCGAGACCTGGCCGGTGCTGGCCGCGTAGAACCAGGCGATGGACTGGTACGGGCCGACGAACTGCGGCCCGCTGCCCCACAGTTGCTGCAACTCGCGCTGGCCGAACTCGCCGCCGCCCGAGCCGGCCGCGGTGACCACGCCGATCGCGAACGGCGAGTCCGGGTCCGCCGCCAAGTGGGCTTCGGACAGCGCGAGTTCCGCGGCCGCCATGGCGAAGTGGCTGAACCGGTCGGTCTGTACGAGGAAGCGGTCCTCGACCAGCCCGGCCGGGTCGAAGCCGTCCTCGATCTGGCCCGCGACCTTCAGCGGCAGCCGCTCGCAGCCCTCCCGGCGGACCGGGCCGAGCACCGAACCGCCCAGCTGCACCGCCTTCCAGAACGCCTCGGTGCCCACGCCGTTCGGCGCGACGACGCCGATCCCGGTGACCACGGTCTGCCCGCGGCCGCTGTCGGTCCCGCTCATGACGTGCTCCTCTCGGCGTGCGCGAGCACCACCGCGGACTGGAAGCCGCCGAAGCCGCTGCCGACCGACAGCACGGACCGCAGCCGGACCGGCCGCGCGGTGCGGGGCACGTAGTCCAGGTCGCAATCCGGGTCCGGGGTCTCGTAGTTGGCGGTCGGCGGAACCACGTCGTGGGTCAACGCCAGTGCGCACGCGGCGAGTTCGATCGCGCCGATCGCGCCGAGCGAGTGCCCGACCATCGACTTGATCGAACTCATCGGCACCGTGCGCGCGTGCTCGCCGAGCGAGCGCTTGACCGCCGCCGTCTCGTGCCGGTCGTTCTGCTTGGTGCCGGAGCCGTGCGCGTTGACGTAGTCCACGCCGGTCCGGTCGATCCGCGCGTCGGCCAGCGCCTGGTCGATCGCCTCGGACATCTCCCGGCCCTCGGTGGTCAGTCCGGTCATGTGGTAGGCGTTCCCGAAGGTCGCGAAGCCGCGCAGCTCGCAGAGGATGCGGGCGCCGCGCCGCCGGGCGTGCTCCCACTCCTCCAGCAGCAGCACCGCCGAGCCCTCGCCGAGCACGAAGCCGTCCCGGTCCGCGTCGAACGGGCGCGAGGCGTGCGCCGGGTCGTCGTTGCGGGTCGAGGTGGCCTTGATCGCGTCGAAGCAGGCGACCGTGATCGGCGAGATCGGCGAGTCCGCCGCCCCGGCCACGATGATGTCGGCCTTGCCCTCCTGCACGGCGTGGAAGGCGTGGCCGACCGCGTCGAGACCCGAGGTGCAGCCGGTGGAGACCGTCTGCACCGGGCCGTGCGCGCCGATGTCCTCGGCCACCTCCGAGGCGAGCGCGCTGGGTTGGAACGCCCGGTGCAGATGGGCGCCCGCCTCCTGCGGCGACACGTCCCAACGGCTCCCCGACGCACTGACCTTGACGTAGTCGCGCTCCAGCCGGGTGGTGCCGCCGACGGCCGAGCCCAGGCACACCCCGACCCGCCACGGGTCCTGCGCGGCGAGGTCGAGACCGCTGTCCCGGATCGCCTCGCGCGCCGCGGTCAGCGCGAACTGGGCGTACCGGTCGGCGCGTTCGGCCAGCTCGGCGCCGAGCCCTGCCCTCTTCGGGTCGAAGTCGCACTCCGCGGCGATCCGGGAGCGGAAGCCGGCCGGGTCGAAGAGGCTGATGCCGCGGGTGGCCGTACGACCGGAGGTCAGCAGGTCCCAGAAGGCCGGTACCCCGATGCCGCCGGGGGCGACCACCCCGAGGCCGGTGACCGCGACCCGGCGGTCCCCGCCAGGGCGGTTCACGCCCGCGCCTTGGTCGGGTCGGGAGGCGCCGAGGCAGCCTCGCCGGCCACCTCCGCCACGCCCTCGGTCTCCTCGGTGTCCACGTGGCCCAGCTCCGGGCGGGGCGCGAGCGGGCCCAGGTGGAAGACCATCCGCGCCTCGCTGTCACCCACGTTCCGGAACCGGTGCCGCATGTCCACCGGGATCATCAGGCCCTGCTCCGGCCGCAGCGGGTGGCTCACGCCGTCCAGGTCCACCTCCAGCTCCCCGCTCAGCACGTAGACGAACTCCTCGGAGTACGGGTGGTAGTGCTCGCCGATCCGCTCGCCCGGCTGCACGATCGCCACGCCCATGAAGCCGCTGGTCGCGCCGACCGACGCGGGCGTCAGCAGGGCCCTCAGGTCGCCGCCGCGCCGGCGGTTCGGGCTGGTGTCGTCCAGGTGCACGAGGCGCACTTCGTTCGTCATTGCGGCTCCTTCGGGGCGGGGTGTCCTGCGGGTGTGGGCGGGGATGTGGGTGGCGGGCCGGTGTCGCGGGGCTGCCGGGTCACCGCGAGGCGCGGTCCGTGACGGGGGTCATGGGGTGGCCGCCGTGGCCGAGCCCGGTGGGGTCGGCGGGCTCGCCCGGCACGAGGAGTTCGCGCAGCACGTCGGTCGGGCCGTCCGAGGGGACCGGCGCGGCCGGGCCGTCGGAGGGGAGCCCGCGGACGTCGATGACGCGGACCACCGTGTCGTCGCGCTGGAAGACCGTGGAGGCGGCCAGCGGGTGCGTCGGGTCGGTGGCGGCCGCGGCGTCGAGGGTGCCGAGCAGCCGGGCCGCGTCGGCGCCGCGGCCGGGCCGTACCGGGTAGAGGAACGCCTGCCGGGTCAGCGGCTCGCCTGCGCCGAGGGCGGGGGCCGGGTCCGTCTCGTGGCCGACCGCGGGCAGGGCCGCCCGGGCGAAGAAGGCCCGCGCCGAGGCGGCGGCGGTGAGGTCGCGGTCCTCTTCCAGGTAAGGGTTGATCGCCTCCTCGACGGCCCTTACCTCCGGCTGCGCCGCCACGTGCCGCAGCGCGTTGCCGAGGTCTCCCGCCACCTCGACCGCCCGGACCACTCGGTTGCCGTACATGAAGAGCGACGTGCGCAGCAGCCGTGTGGTGTCGTCCACCTGGGCCCGCGGCGCGCGGTAGTCGGACAGCAGCTTCGCCACCGCTTCCTCGCTGCCCGGCTTCACCGTGAAGGTGATCGCGTGCCGCACCACCCCGCCCGAGCACAGCGGCGGCGCGGGCACCGGGTCGAGCCCGGCGGCGGGCGCCGCGGGCGGCTTCGCCGCGGTCCGGGCGGTCTGCGCGCCCTGTGCGCCCGGCGCGCCCTGCTCCGGCGTCTCGCGCGCCACCAGGAACCGCAGCGACCTGGTGTCCCGCACGCACCCGTGCAGTGGCTCGACCATCGCCCGGTGCGCGGCGCTCTCCACCCACTCCAGGAACGGCTCGCTGCCCTCCCACTCGCTGGTGATCAGCCACTGCGAGGAGTTCCCGAGCGACTGGCACAGCTGGTCGCTGATGTGTCCGGGCACGGCCGCCACCTGGTGGCGTATCTGCTCGTACGCCTCCAGGAAGCGCTGCTGCCTGCCGTCGAGCACGTCCAGCAGCAGTACGACGCGCAGCCGGGCGGTGCCGGGTACGGCGGAGGAGGAGGGCGGGGCGAGCCGGTCGTCCAGAGTCGTCATGGAAGATCGTTCCTCTCGGGTGGGGCGGGGTGCGGACGGCCGCGGGCCGAGCCGCGTGGTGGGGAGCCCCGTGGTGGTGCCGTTGCCGGGGCGCGGCCGGAGGGCCCTGAGCCGCGGGGCCGCCGCCGGGCGGTGATGCCTTCCGCATATGCGTCAGGCCGTATGCGCGCGGCGGGACCGCCTGTTTCCGATGCTCAGCCCCGGGCGGGAATCGTGCGCGGCACGTGAGGCGGCCGAGTGAAGCACCGCCCGACCCGGCCCGCGGAACGCCCCGGCAGGGAAAGGAGCTACCGCCGGGAAGCATCCGCGCGGCGGGCCCGGGCCCCACTGCCGTGCGCACCCCCACTCCCACTCCGGAGAACCCCATGACGAACGCCCCGCACCCCGCGCCGCCGCCCGGCTCCCCGCAGCCCGGCTCAGCCGCCCCCGCCACCTCGGCCGGCTCGGCCGGCGCCGACGGGCACACCGACGACCGGGTGCCCGTCCTGATCGTGGGCGGCTCCCTCGTCGGCCTGTCCGCGTCGCTCTTCCTCGGCCGCCTCGGCGTGCCGCACCTGCTGGTCGAGCGGCATGCCCGCACCTCGCACCACCCGCGCGGGCGCGGCAACAACGTCCGCACCATGGAACTGATGCGCGTCGCGGGCGTCGAGGACCGTATCCGCGCCGCCGCGTCCGTGCTCGCCGAGAACCACGGCATCCTCCAGGCCGACACCCTCACCGGCTCCGAGCAGGAGTGGCTGTTCCGCACGATCGACCCCGGCGGCGGGCTCTCCCGGATCAGCCCGTCCGGCTGGTGCCTGTGCAGCCAGAACGACCTGGAGCCCGTGCTGCTGGCGGCCGCCCGCGAGGCGGGCGGCGACATCCGCTTCGGCACCGAACTGGTGTCGTTCGCGCAGGACGCGGACGGCGTCACCGCCGAGATCGCCGACCGCGCCTCCGGCCGGGTCCGCACCGTGCGCGCCGACTACCTGATCGCCGCGGACGGCCCGCGCAGCCCCGTCCGCGAGCGCCTGGCCATCCCCATGACCGGGCCCGGCGACCTCTTCCACAACGTCAGCGTCACCTTCCGCGCCAAGCGGCTGGCCGACGCGGTCGGCGACCGCCGCTTCATCGTCTGCTACCTCACCAACCCCGAAAGCCCCGGCGCGCTGCTGCCCGTCGACAACGCCCAGGACTGGGTCTTCCACGCGCCCTGGCGCCCCGGCGACGGCGAGCGCCTGGAGGACTTCACCGACGAGCGGTGCACCCACCTCATCCGCACCGCGGTCGGCGTGCCCGACCTGGAGGTCGAGATCACCGGGAAGGCGCCCTGGCACGCGGCGGAACGTGTCGCCGAGCGGTACGGGCGCGGCCGCGTCCTGCTCGCCGGGGACTCCGCGCACGAGATGTCGCCCACCGGGGCGTTCGGCTCCAACACCGGTATCCAGGACGCGCACAACCTCGCGTGGAAGATCGCCGCCGTCCTCGAAGGATGGGCCGGGCCCGGCCTGGTGGACAGCTACGACGCCGAGCGGCGCCCGGTCGCGCTGGCCACCGCCGCCCGGGCGTCGGCCCGTTCCGCCGAGCACAGCCACCCCGGATACGAAGCGGCGCCGGTCATGGCCGGGCCGCGGGCCGGCCTGCTTCCGGCCGTCCTCGGCTACCGCTACCCGCTCGGCGCGGTGCTCGGCGCCGATCCCCAGGAGGCCGCCGTTCCGGACGACTTCAGCCCGCGGGCGGTGCCCGGCGGGCGCGCACCCCACCTGTGGGTGCGCCGCGCCGGCGAGCGGATCTCCACGCTCGACCTCTACGAGCGCACGCCGGTCCTCCTCACCGGGCCGGCCGGCGGCGCCTGGCACGATGTCGCGCGGCTCGCCGCGGAACGGACCGGGGTGCCCCTCGCGTGCTACCGGTTCGGCCAGGAGCTGGAGGCCGACCCGGACGGCCCGGGCGCCTCGGGCGGCACCGCGGGCTCGGGCGGACCTGCGGGCTCGGGCGGACCTGCCGGCCCGGGCGGGCCTGCGCCGAGCGGGCCGCCCGGGGGAGCCCCCGGCGGCGCACCGGCCGGGCCGCCCGACTTCTGCGGGTTGCACGGCATCGGGGAGGAGGGTGCCGTGCTGGTGCGGCCCGACGGGTTCGTGGCCTGGCGCTGCGAGGGTGCCCGCCCCGACCCGGAGGGGGTGCTCCGCGCGGCCCTGGACGAGGTGTTCTGCCGGGGCTGACCCGCCAGGGTGCCCCCGCCCGCGGTGCGCGGGACCTCGGGGGCCGCGCGGAATCTCGGGGGCCTCGCGGGGCCTCGCGGGACCGGCCCACCCCCGGCAGGTGGGCCCGGAACCGGCAGCGCCGGGCGGCCCGGGGGGTCCCGTCACCGCGTGACGCGGTACCTCCCGGCCATCCCGTGCATCATGTGGGCGGCCACATGGCAGTGGTAGAGCCAGTCACCCGGGTTGTCCTCGCGGTACTCGACGGTGAGGGTCGTGGCCGGCCCGAGCACCTGCGCGTCGGTCCAGCCGGACGGGCCGGGCCAGCGGTGGCCGTGAATGTGGAAGACGTGGAAGGAGTTGCCGAGCGTGGCGACCCGCCACCGCACCCGGTCGCCGCTGCGCGCGCTGAACGTGGGGGCGTTGTCGACGAACGCCCCTCCGTTGCAGAGCGAGAGGTCCTGCTTGAGCGGGGACGCGTCGGGCGCGGCGAGGTCGTGGAAGAAGAGCACGAACTCCCGGTCCACCTCGGGGGTCCGGGCGTCGGTGACCGCGATCATCCCGAAGAGCCCCAGCTCCGCGCCGATCTCCATGACCGGTCCGCCGCCGACGAGCGCGCGCGAGTCCATCGAGCCGGGCGCGGGCGACGGGGATTGATCGGCGGTGCCGCCCGACCCGGTGGCGGGGCGCGGCGGGATCTGCGGCGCCGCGTGGTCGTGGTACGGCCAACTCCCCACGGAGCTGGGCACGCAGGTCCACGTGTAGGTGTAAGTGCCCTGGTAGGGAACGGCGGTTCCCTCCGCGTCGGGCGTATCCGCCATCCAGGCACCGTCACTTGACGGGCTGTACCGCACGCCGTGCGGGTGCATGGTGTGCGGCCACTTGTAGTGCGCGTCGTTGTTGCGGAAGTGCACCTTGATGACGTCGCCGACCTCGGCGCGCAGCACGGGACCGGGGATGCCGCTGTTCGCGCCGATGCCGTGCGGGCCGAATTCGGCGGGCAGCGGCTGCTCCCAGTTCGGGGTGTAGGCGCGGTAGCCGATCGCCTGATACGTCGTCTGGTCGGCGGTGAAGGTCATGCCGGTCATGCCGTCGCGCCCGTTCGGCACGGCGTTGTGCGCGAAGGAGTCGGCCTGGACCCAGTACTCGCGGACGCGCCCGCCGGCGGTGGCCCGGAAGGCTTCCGCGGCGAAGGGGTCGGCGCCGGTCCCGCTTCCGGTGGCGGCCTCGGCGGGTGTGGCGGGCGCGGCGGCCATCGCCAGCGCGGCGGCCGCACCGCCGCCGGTCAGCGCACGCAGCAGGTTGCGGCGGCCGCCGTCTCGGCGCGGTTCACGTACCGGCTCCGGTGACATGGACGTCCTCTCACTCGGGGGTGGTGGTCGGGTGTCCGGCGTTCCTGAAGGGCACTCAGGAAAGCCGCCGGGCGCGGCCTGCGGGCTCGCCGCCGCGTTCCCACTGTGCGGGGTGCCGGTGGCGGCGCCTGTGCGCCCCGCCCCGGGAGGGTGACCGAAACAGGCAGGTGGCGGTGCCGGCCACCCGAAAAGCGGACGCGTTCACCCTCGTGCGGCTCTCTCCGGTGGCGGTCCCGCCAGGGCTGGCTGACGGTGAGCTTGCCGTCACTGCGCTTGTCGGGCTGACACGTTGTCAGCCGGCGCACGTCGTCGGCGGAAGGAATCGTCCCCATGCGTACTGCCCGCACCCTCGTGGCCGGAGCCGCACTCACCGCCTGCCTCGCCCTCGCCGCTCCGGCCGCTCACGCCGCGGGTGCCGTCAACATCTACGACCCGAGCGGTCAGGGCTCGTCGTCGTCCTCTTCCTCCTCTTCCTCCTCCGCGTCGGATTCCGGTAAGTACTCGCACTCGTCCGACAGCGACGGTTCGCAGGACTGGACCGGCCAGGGCTCGGACGGCGGCCAGTGGCACAAGCCGCACGGCGGCATGCACACCGGTGGTGGCGGCATGTCGCTGGCCGGCGGCAGCAGCCTGGCGGCCGGTTCGGTGCTGCTGCTCGGCGGCCTGGGCGCCGGCGCGTACGTCCTGCGCCGTCGTCGCGGTACGGCCGGGGCCGGCGCCCTCGCCTGACCCGTCCCACCGTCCGGCCCTCGCCGGCCGGACCGCAGTGGCCACCGCCGCGGTACGGCGGTGGCCACTGCCCGGAACCTCGTCCCGGGAGGCCCCTTCTCCGGCGGCCGGGTGCGTGCCGTCCCGCAACGCGCCCGGCCGCCCGCCCGTTGCCGTTCGCCCGGTTGGCGGTCAGTGGCCGGCCTCGGCCCCTCGTATCTCGCAGGTCGTCAGAAAGGCAGCACCGTATGAGCACGCAGCCGCCGCAGCGCGACCCCAGGACGGCGGACGCGCCGCCGCCGGCGCGGGACAGCGGCACCCGGGTCCTGCGCTGGGCCGTCGCCGCGACCCTGGTCGGCGCGTTCCTGGTCTTCCGCTCCTTCGACTCCTCCGGCGCGGACACCGCCGTCGGGGCGCCGACGCCGCCCGCGGCCAGTGCCGCCTCGGCGCCGTCGGCCGATCCGGTGGTGACGATGGAGCCGACCGCCGCACCGTCGCTGCCGCGCGCCACGCCGACGAAGATCTCCATCCCGAGCATCGGGGTGAACGCGCCCTTCACCATGCTGTCGATGGACGCCACCGGAGTGCTCCAGCCGCCGCCCGACACCGACCGCAACCTCGCCGGCTGGTACCAGGGCGGCGCCAGCCCCGGTGAACGCGGCAACGCGATCGTGGCCGGCCATGTGGACACCACGAGCGGCCCGGCGGTCTTCTACCTGCTCTCCTACCTCAAGAAGGGCGACCCGATCGACATCACCCGCGCCGACGGCACCGTCGCCACCTTCACCGTCGACGAGGTCGACACCTTCGCCAAGGGGGACTTCCCCGACCAGCGGGTCTACGGCGACACCCCCGACGCGCAACTGCGGATCATCACCTGCGGCGGCGTGTTCGATCACAAGAAGCGCGACTACGAGTCGAACGTGGTCGTCTTCGCGCACCTGACCTCGTCGGGGAACGCGTGATCGCGCAGGGCCCCGGCGCCGATCGTTAAGCCGCCCCTTCCGCTTCCTTAAGCCCGTCCTAAGAACCCGATCAACCGCCCTGAACTGGGCTTTTGTCCGATCCGTGCCCGCTAGCGTGCTGCCCGCCCCCACCTCCGAGTACAACAAGGCAGGCAGCCATGGCAGCCACCACCCACCGCCGGCGTCCCGGCCGCAGGACGCAGGTGCTCTGCGGGATCACCGCGGCGGCGGCCGCCGCCGGCGGCGCGTTCGCCTTCGCCGGCTCCGCGAGCGCCGCCACGGTCGCGGCGGCGTACCGCACGACCAGCGACTGGACCACCGGCTACACCGGGCAGTACGAGATCAGCAACGCGAGCGACAGCCCGCTGGACGGCTGGACGCTCTCCTTCCGCCTGCCGGCCGGCAGCACCATCGGCTCGCTGTGGAACGGCGCGTACACCGTGTCCGGGCAGACGGTGACGGTCACCCCGGACAGCTGGAACCGCACGCTCGCCCCCGGCGCGACGGCGGACATCGGCTTCACCGCGAACGTGCCCGGCGGCACCGGGCCCGCCGCCGCGCCGGCCGGCTGCACGATCAACGGCGCGAAGTGCTCGGTCGACGACGACCCGACCACCGCGCCGACCGGCCGCCCCACCGAGACCGCCACGCCCACCGCGGCCCCGACCGCGACCGCGAGCCCGACCGCGGGCACCGGTGCCGGCTCGGCGGCCTCCGGCGGGTTCGCCCCCTACGTCGACACCTCGCTCTATCCCGCGTACGACCTGACGGGGGCGATGAAGGCCGACGGGGTGAAGCAGTTCAACCTCGCCTTCGTCGTCTCCGGCGGCGGCTGCACCCCGAAGTGGGGTGGCGTCACCGACCTCGACAGCGACGCGGTGGCCGCCCAGATCGGCGCCGTGCGCGCGGCGGGCGGCGACGTACGCGTCTCCTTCGGCGGCGCCAACGGCACCGAACTGGCCTCCGCGTGCTCCTCGGTGAGCGACCTCGCGGCCGCGTACGGCAAGGTCGTCGACGCGTACCGGCTCACCAAGGTCGACTTCGACGTGGAGGGCGGCGCGCTGGCCGACACCGCGGCCGACACCCGCAGGGCGCAGGCGATCGCGCAGCTCCAGGCGAGCCACAGCGGCCTGGAGGTGTCCTACACGCTGCCCGCGATGCCGAGCGGGCTCACCCAGGACGGCATCGACCTGCTGGCGAACGCCAAGAGCAACGGCGTCGCGGTGCACGCGGTCAACATCATGGCGATGGACTACGGCGCCTCCTACAGCGGCGACATGGGGCAGTACGCCGTCGATGCCGCCACCGCCACGCAGGCCCAGGTCAAGAGCGTGCTCGGGCTCTCCGACACCGCCGCCTGGCACGCCGTCGCCGTCACGCCGATGATCGGCGTCAACGACGTGAGCAGCGAGACCTTCACCCTCGCGGACGCGAGCACGCTCGCCGACTTCGCCACGTCCAAGGGCCTGGCCTGGCTGTCGATGTGGTCCGCGACGCGCGACAAGCAGTGCCCCGGCGGCGCCCAGAGCTACGCCGACGCCACCTGCAGCTCCGTCACCCAGTCCGACGGCGCGTTCGCGCGGGCCCTGGGCGGCGCCACCGGCTGACCCCCCGGACATCCCGCTCCGGCCGCTCTCCTGTCCCACCCCCACGGGGCAGGACGGCGGCGGGCTCCGGTCGTCGCGCACCCTCGTTCGCGGCGACCGGAGCCCTTCTTCGTCCCCTCAGGACCTCCCGGCCTCCTCCGGGGAGTCCGGAAGGACGTTGGCGCGCGCCACCTCGGCGTACCAGTGGGCGCTCTGCTTGGGGATTCGGCGCTGGGTGCCGAAGTCGACGTACACCGCGCCGAAGCGCTTGCTGTAGCCGTAGGACCACTCGAAGTTGTCCAGCAGCGACCACAGGAAGTAGCCCCGGACGTCGGCGCCGTCGGTCAGCGCGCGGTGCACCGCGGAGAGGTGGCCGCGCAGGTACGCGATCCGCTGCGGGTCGTTGATGGCGCCCTCGGGCGAGATGTAGTCGTCGAAGGCGGCACCGTTCTCGGTGACCATCATCGGCAGGTCGGAGTGCTCGTGGTGGACGCGCATCAGCAGGTCGTACAGGCCGCTCGCGTCGACCGCCCACCGCATCGCGGTGGTCTCGCCGGGCGGCTGGTGGAAGGCGACGTGCTCGGAGCCGGGCCAGGGCGAGTAGTCGCTCGCGCCGTGGCCGTCGTTGCGCGGCAGGTCGGGGTTCTCCCGGCCGTCGGAGACCAGCGTCGGCGTGTAGTAGTTGATGCCGAGCAGGTCGATCGGGCGGGAGATCTCCGCCAGGTCGCCCGGCTTGACCAGCGTGTCCCAGTCGACCAGATGGCCGGTGTCGGTGAGCAGGTCCTCCGGGTAGCCGTCGCCGAGGATCGGGCCGAGGAAGACCCGGTTGCCGACCGCGTCGATCCGGCGGGCGGCGTCCAGGTCGGCGGCCGACTGGCTGTACGCGCGCACCTGGTGCAGGTTGAGGGTGATCGAGGTCTGCGCGGTAGCGGGGAGAACGGAACGCAGAACCCCGATCGCCCGGCCATGGGCGAGGTTGAGGTGGTGCACGGCCTTCAGCGCCGACTCCGGCTCGGTGCGGCCGGGAGCGTGCACCCCCGAGCCGTAGCCGAGATACGCCGAGCACCACGGCTCGTTGAGCGTGGTCCAGTACGGCACCCGGTCGCCGAGCGCCTGCGCCATGATCGCCGCGTACTCCGCGAACCGCTCGGGCGTCTCCCGCGCCGTCCAGCCGCCGATGTCCTCCAACTCCTGCGGCAGGTCCCAGTGGTAGAGCGTGGCGACCGGGGTGATGCCCTTGTCGAGCAGCTCGTCGACCAGCCGGCGGTAGAAGTCCAGGCCGCGCTGGACCGCGGGGCCGCGGCCGGTGGGCTGTACCCGCGACCAGGAGATCGAGAAGCGGTAGGCGCCGAGGTTGAGGTCCCGCATCAGCGCGACGTCGTCACGGAACCGGTGGTAGTGGTCGGCCGCGATGTCCCCCGTGTCCCCGTTGAGGACCCGGCCGGGGGTGTGGCTGAAGGTGTCCCAGATCGACGGGGTACGGCCGTCCTCGGCCGCGGCGCCCTCGATCTGGTAGGCGGCGGTGGCCGCCCCCCAGACGAAACCGGGGGGGAACCGGAGCGAGGCCGGGTTCGCCGAGAGTTCGGGACTCTCTGAACGGACAGCAGTCATAACGGGGGACTCCAGGGGAATCAGGGGTCGTCGGGGGAGGGTGGGGGGTGCCGAGGGCGGGCCGCGGAGGTGAGGGTGCGGGCAGGGAAGGGGGAGCGGGGCGGCGTCAGTTCTTGACCGCGCCGGCGGTGATCCCGCCGACGATCTGCCGGCCGAGGACCGCGAAGACCAGCAGCAGCGGCAGCGTCGCGACCAGCGCCCCGCACACCACCACGGCCTGGTTGATCGTGTGGTCGCCGGAACCGAGCCCCTGCAGGGCGACCTGCACGGTCGGGTTCTGCTGGTTCAGCGCGATGAACGGCCAGAAGAAGTCGTTCCAGGACTGGACGAAGACGAGCATCCCGAGCACGGCCATCCCCGGCCGGGCGATCGGGAACACCACGTGCCAGATGATCCGCAGGCTGTGCGCCCCGTCCACCCGCGCCGCCTCGACCAGTTCGACCGGCAGCGCCTCGGAGAGGAACTGCCGCATGAAGAACACGCCGAACGCGGCCACCAGCGACGGCAGGATCACCGACTGGATGTGCCCGACCCAACCCACCTTCGTGATGATCTGGTAGAGCGGGATCACGGTGAGCTGCGGCGGGATGGTCATCGTCGCCACCACCAGGGTCAGCAGCGCGTTGCGGCCGCGGAACTCCAGCTTGGCGAAGGCGAATCCGGCCAGGGTCGCGAACAGCACGGTGCTCACGGCCACGCAACCCGCCACGATGGTGGAGTTGATCAGGGCCTTGGTCATGTCGACCTGGTTCCACACGATCTTCAGGTTGTCGACGAGATGGCTGCCGGGCAGCAACGGCGTCGGCGGGGTGATCACTTCGGTGCCGGTGCGCGAGGCCGCCACCACCGTCCAGTACAGCGGGAACAGCGAGACCAACGTGGCCAGGATCAGCAGGACATACGCGATCGGGCCGGCCTTCTGCTGCCCGCCGGCGCTTCCCGAACGCCGCCAGCGGCGGGCGGTTCGCGGGCTGGTGGTGGAGTGCCGGGGCCCGGCTGACGGGATCGGCTGGGTGAGTTGTGCCATCGTCAGCTCCCAAGCTTCCGGCGGTTGCTGCGTATGACGAGGAGCTGGAACGCGCCGATGAGCAGCAGGATCAGCAGCATCACCCAGGCCACGGCGGACGCCTGACCCAGCTCGCCGACCTGCCAGCCCTTGTCGTACATGTACAGGCTGAGGGTCTGGTACTGGTGGTCGGAGCCGCCGGAGACGCCCACGTTGCCGCCGAACATCAGCGGCTCACCGAAGAGCTGGGTGGCGCCGATGGTGGAGACGATGATCGTGAAGAAGATCGTCGGCCGGATCGACGGGATGGTCACGCTGATGAACTGCCGCCAGCGCGAGGCACCGTCGAGTGCGGCCGCCTCGTACAGGTCGGCGGGCACGGCCTGCATCGCGGCCAGGTAGATCAGCGCGTTGTACCCGGTCCAGCGCCACGTCACGATCGAGGAGATCGCGATCTGCGCGGGCCACTTGGACGACGCCCACTGCACGTCCCCGATCCCGACGTGGTCGAGGACCTGGTTGATCATCCCGTAGTCGGGGTTGAAGAGCTGGATGAAGACCAGGGTGGCGGCCGCGATCGAGGTCGCGTACGGCGCCAGGATCGCGACCCGGAAGAACCCGCGCGCCCGCATCTGGTAGTTGAGCAGGTGGGCCAGACCGAGCGCCATCATCAGCTGCGGCACTGTGGAGATCACCCCGAGGGTGAAGGTGTTGCGCAGCGCGGTCCAGAAGAAGCTGTTGTCCCACAGCGCGGTGTAGTTGCGCAGGCCCACCCAGTTGGCGTGCGTGCCGAGTTCCACCTGGTGGAAGGAGAGCCAGCCGGTGTAGATCAGCGGGAAGAGGCCGAACGCGGCGAAGCAGAGGAAGAAGGGGGCGATGTACGCGTACGGCGACGCCTTGGTGTCCAGCCGGTACGCCTTGGCGCGCCAGCCGCCGGGCGGGCCGTTGTCACCGCTCTTGCGGTTCGTGCTGGGGTCGGTCCGGGACGACCGGGGGCTGCCGTCGGACGTCGCCCTGACGGAGGTGGCCACGAGTGGCGTCCTTCCGGTAGGGGATCAGCGGGTGTCGACGGATGTCGACGGGGGAGCGGGCGGAGCGGGAGCGGGAAGAAGGGGGAGCGGGGGCCGGACGCGGGCCGCCCGGCAGGTGGGAGTCACTGCCGGGCGGCCCCGAACTCCGGTCAGCTCGTGGTGACCTGGTCCTTCACCGTGGCCTGGACCTTCTTCCAGGCCGCGTCCTTGGACGTGTGGCGCTGCTCCATGTCGAGCAGGCCGTTCTTCGTGATGATGTCCTTCACGGTGCCGTCGTTCGGACCGATCGGGGCCGGCTGGATGTTGTGCGCGGTGTCCGAGAAGATCTTGCCGACCGGGGTGCCCGGGAAGTACGGGTTGGTGGTGTTCGCCACCGCCGGGTCGTCAAGACCGGCCTTCGTCGACGGGATGTTGCCGAACTTCTGGAAGACCTTGACCTGCTGCGCCGGGGCGGTCAGCCACTGGGCCAGCGCCTCGGCCTCGGCCAGGTGCTTGCCCGACTTCGGGACGCCGAGGAACGAACCGCCCCAGTTGCCGGCCTGCGGCGGCTGGGCGATGTCCCAGTTGCCCTTGTTGGCGGGACCGGAGTTCGAGGCGACCTGGCCGATCATCCAGCTCGGGCAGGCCACGGTGGCGAACTTGTTGGTCTTGAACGCGGAGGTCCAGGTGGTGTCGAACTGCTGGAGCTTGGCGGTCAGCCCGTCCTGCACCGCTTCGGCGGACAGGTTCCAGGCGGTCTGCACACCGGGGCTGGAGGCGTAGACCAGCTTGCCGCTCTGGTCGGAGTACTGCGTGGTCTGGCTGGACAGCACCGCGTTGAACAGGCCACCGGCGGAGTCGGTGAAGGCCACGCCCTTGGGGGCCTTCGCCTGGAACTTCTTGCCGGCGTCCACGAACTTCTGCCAGTCGCCCGCCCACAGCGCGGCGACCTCGTTCCGGTCGGTCGGCAGCCCGGCCGCCTTGAACATGTCCTTGCGGTAGCAGATCGCGGTCGGGCCGACGTCGGTGCCGACACCGATGATCTTGCCGTCGGAGGTGGTGGCCTCCTTCTCCTTGTAGTCCAGCCAGTCACCGGCGTTGAAGCCCTTGACCGACTTGAAGTCCACGAACTTGTTCGCGTACTGCGGCTGCGTCGCGTTCGCCACGAAGCCGATCTCGATCGCCTGGATGTCGTCGAGGCCGCTGGTCTGGTTGAGGTGCAGCTTCAGGGAGTTCCAGTACACGCCGCTGTCGGAGACGTTGTCTTCCTTGACGGTGATGTTCGGGTGCAGCTTGTGGTACTCGGCGAAGAGCTTCGCGCCCGTCTTGTCGTCGTAGCCGAACGCGCCGTAGTCACCGATGCGCAGGGTGATCTTCTCGTTGGACGAGCTCCCCTTGCTGTCGTCCTTGCTGTTGCTGCTGCAGCCGGTGATCAGGGTCGCGCAGGCTGCGAGACCCGCGACCGCGATGACGGCGGCCTTGCGGGTTCTGCCGGAAGTGCGCATTCCACTCTCCTTGTCAGGGTGGGTCGTGCGGTGCGGTGGTGCGGGTGATGCGGTGGAGCTTGTCCCCGGGTGATCTTCGATCGTCGAGCGCAATGTGTGGGAGCGCTGTGTGGGAGCGCTCCCACTAGGCTTGCCGGAACACTCACGCCTGGGAGGGGTCAGTGTCAAGATGTGAAGTCGATTTCGTTGCCGGAACGTGTCCGGGGCGGACGGATGGTCACTTCTTGAACGGATGGCCTCGCGCGGGCATCGCCGGAGGCCGGCGTGGGTGCTTGTAACGTGGGAGCGCTCTCACGAGCTGCGCCTCAGCGGATGGACCTCGCGCTAAGGTGGCGCGCAATGAGTACAGGAGGCTCCAGTGGCCATGAACGGGCGGCACAGCGGACGGCCCACCCTTGAGGAGGTCGCCGTGCGCGCGGGGGTGGGGCGCGGCACGGTCTCCCGGGTGATCAACGGGTCACCGCGGGTCAGTGAGCGGGCGAAGGCGGCGGTGGAGGCGGCGATCGCCGAGCTCGGTTACGTGCCGAACCGGGCGGCCCGGGCGCTGGCCGGAAACCGTACGGACGCGATCGCGCTGGTCATTCCCGAGCCGGAGACGCGGTTGTTCGCGGAGCCGTACTTCTCGGACATCATCCGGGGGATCGGGGCGGAACTGGCCGACACGGACATGCAGTTGCTGCTGACGTTGATTCGGACGCCGAAGGAGCGGGCGCGCTTCGCGCAGTATCTGGCGGCGCATCGGGTGGACGGGGTGCTGCTGGTGTCCGTGCACGAGGATGATCCGCTGCCGGATCTGCTGGAACAGCTCGACATGCCGGCGGTGCTCAACGGGCGGCGGTCGGATCTGGAGTCGGTGTCGTATGTGGACGCCGACAATGTGGGTGGGGCGCGGGCGGCTGTCGCGCATCTCATCGAGCGGGGGCGGCGGCGGGTCGCGACGATCACCGGGCCGCTGGACATGTATGTGGCGCGGTCGCGGTTGGACGGGTATCGGCAGGCGGTGGCCGAGGCGGGGTTGGGGGGCGGGGGCGGGGCTTCTTCGCCTGGGTTTTCCGGGCCGTTCGGGTCGTCCGGGTCTTCCGGGCCGTTCGGGTCGTCCGGGTCTTCCGGGGGCTCCTCCGAGGAACTCATCGCCGCCGGGGACTTCACCGAGGAGGGTGGGCGGCGGGCCATGCGGGAGTTGCTGGCGCGGCGGCCTGATGTGGACGGGGTGTTCGCGGCGTCGGATGTGATGGCGGCCGGGGCGCGGGCGGTGCTGCGGGAGGAGGGGCGGAGGGTGCCGGATGATGTGGCGCTGGTGGGGTTCGAGGATTCGGCTATCGCGCGGCATATGGACCCGGCGTTGACGTCGGTGCGGCAGCCGACGGAGGAGATGGGGCGGACGATGGCGCGGGTGCTGCTGGAGGAGATCGCGGAGCGGGAGTCGGTGCGGCGGCATGTGGTGCTCGCGACGGAATTGGTGCGGCGCGAGTCCGTGTGAGGGGTGGGGGCGGGCGCGGGTGCCGGTGCGGGTAGCGGCGCCCGCTGCGGGGGCGCCGTTGTCCTTAACGGGGGTGCTGCGGTGGGTGGTTGCGGTCGCGGGGGCGCCGGCGGCGGGGTTCGAGACTGCATATTTACGGCGCCTGCGGGTCATTTCGTAGCGGTGCCCTCTTCCGCGCGCCACAAATATACGAACGTCTCGAACCCCACCACCTTCGCCCCCGCTCCGGTCCGGGTGTGCGGGGCGCCGGGGTTGGTGCGCGCTCGGCTTGAGGGCGCGCCGGATTGGGGGATGAGGGCGCCGTTCTGGTCGTGGGCGCCGGTACGGTGGGCTGACGTGTGAGGCGAGGAGGGAGCGGGGCATGGCGCGGAATGCGGTGGTGTTTCACGGGACCGGGGCGAACCCGGGGGTGGCCTGGTATCCGTGGCTGGGGCGGAGGTTGGCGGAGCGGGGGTACTCCGTGGAGGTTCCGCACTATCCGGAGCTGAATGTGGAGCCGATCGGGACGTTTCTGCCGAAGGTGCTGGCCGAGCAGCGGTTCGACGAGGAGACGGTGCTGGTGGGGCACTCCGGGGGCGCCGCGCTGCTGCTGGCGGTGCTGGAGCACATCGAGGTGGAGGTGGCGCAGGCGGTGCTCGTGGCGGGGTACGCCACGCGGCCGAACGAGTCGGAGGAGCCGGTGCTCCAGGACGCGTACGACTGGGCGGCGATCAGGTCGCATGTTCGGGACTTGTACTTCATCAACTCCCGCGTGGACCCGTACGGTTGCGACGACCGTCAGGGCCGCGCGATGTTCGAGCGGCTGGGCGGCACCCAGATCGTGCGCGACGACGGGCACTTCGGGGACTACGACCAGCCTTACGAGACCTTCGAGTTGCTGGATCGGTTGATTGGGTGAGGGGTGTCGGCTTCTCCCCGGTGGGGGGCGTTTGT
>NZ_JBFBIV010000009.1:73037-164498 GCF_040702025.1 Streptomyces sp. NPDC088194
GTGGTGGGTGGGCTTCTCCTCGGTGGGGGGTGATTGTGGTGTGGGCTCCTAATCGGTTGGGGTGTTTGTGGTGGGTGGGTGGCTGCTCGGTGGGGGCGCTTGGCCGTCTGGTGGTGGGTGGGCTTCTCCTCGGTGGGGGGTGATTGTGGTGTGGGCTCCTAATCGGTTGGGGTGTTTGTGGTGGGTGGGTGGCTGCTCGGTGGGGGGTGTTTGTGGTGGGGCGGTGGTGCGGGGGTTCGCTACATGCGGGTGCGCGCGTCGGCTATCCACTGGAGAACGCCGGCCGCGCCGCACTGCGTGGCCGTTGTGTGGGCCTGGTCCAGTAGACGTTGTGCCGAGTCGTGGTCGCCGCAGGAGTGCCAGAGGAACTCGGCGAGGGCGAGTTGGGCCGCGGCCGCGGCGGCGGGGAGGTTCAGGTCCTCGCGTAGTTGGACTGACTGTTCGAAGCGTGCGCGGGCTTCGTCCAGGCGGCCGGCTGCCTCCGCTGCGAACCCCAGGTGGCGTGTGGCGTATGACTGGGTGAGTCGGTCGCCGGTCGACTCGGCCAGGTCGTAGGACCGTTGGAAGCACGGCACCGCCTCGCCGTATGCCTCCCGGACCACTTGGTGCCAGACGCCGAGCCAGAAGAGGGCCTCGCCTTCGCCGCGGATGTCGCCGAGCGCGCGGT
This sequence comes from Streptomyces sp. NPDC088194, assembly GCF_040702025.1. Taxonomy (NCBI): domain Bacteria; kingdom Bacillati; phylum Actinomycetota; class Actinomycetes; order Kitasatosporales; family Streptomycetaceae; genus Streptomyces; species Streptomyces sp. NPDC088194. The sequence goes on from NZ_JBFBIV010000009.1 coordinate 73,705, forward strand.
AGAGGGTCACCGCCTGCTGGAACAGCTCTCCTTCTTGCCCTTCGACCACCTCCTTTCGGTCTGTCAGATAGCGTGCGTGCAAGGTTTTGCCGCGGGCGAGCGCCAGGTCCGCCGCCAGTCCGTCGAGCACCTGCTCGGCCCGCGCGGGTGCTGTCCGGTCGCCACCGAACGTCGCTGCTTCGTACAACTGCTCGACGTGGCGGAGTCGTTCCCGATCGCTGATGAGATCACCCATACGGCCCAGCGTAGTGACGGCGAGGAACCGGAGTCGGGTGCCGGACCGTCGTAGTTCGCACACGGTCACGCGTTGTCCGCGCGTGGCCTGGCTCCCGGGAGGCACCCATGGACGGCGGCGGCGGGCACGGCGGCTCCGGGCACGGCGGCGGCGGGCACAGCGGGCATCACGGTGGGCATCACGGCCACCACGTTCACCACAGCGGGTATGACGGGGACCCTGGCGTGGGGGGTTCGGCCGGCCAGGGTCCCGTTCGCGGGACCGGGGGGAAGGAGGGTGGTGCTGCGGTCTTCGCTGTCGCGGTGGCCGTCGTGGTGGTCGCGTTCCTGATCTATCTGGGTACCCGCTGAGGTCGGACGCGGGTCAGGCGCCGGCCGGGACCTTGTCGAGGAAGCCGTGGACGCTGTGGATCAGGCCGTCCGTGCCGACCGACACCACGTCGAAGCCGACCACCAGCGACTCGCCGCCCGCGGGGCCCAACTCCCAGGTGAAGCGGGCGATGTTGTGGTGGGCGTCGACCGGGCCGAGGGTGAAGACCAGGCCCGCGAACTGGGCCTGGGCCCCGGCGACCACCTCGCCGAAGGCGGCCCGGCCCGTGACGTCCGCGAGCGGGTCGGTGTAGCTGCCGTTCTCGGCGAACACCTCGGCGATCTTCCAGGTGCGCAGGGCCGGGTCCGCCTCGTTCCAGATGCCGATGTACTGCTCGACCAGGTGCTGGATGTCGCTCATGGCGTTCTCCCATGTGTCGTGACCGGCACCGGTGTGCCGTGTCGTCGCTGGTCACGACGGTACGGAGCGGGAGCGGGCGGCGAATCTGTCACGTATAGGTAGTCGGGTTGGGCCGGACGCGGAAGCACCGCCGGGGGCGAGCCGGGGCACACGCGGATTCGTGTGCCCGGCCCGCCCCCGGCGGCTCCTGTGGGGGGATCTGCGGGAAACGGTTCTCGGGGGGAGCGCGGTCCGTACGGCGTGGGGAAGATGTGGGGGGCCGTGCGGACCGCGCCGGTCGCGGGGCTAGAAGCCGACCGCGACCTCCATCCACTGCGGGTTCTGCATCGAGGCGTACGCCGCCTGCCCGGCCACGTCGTCGTACGGGAAGCCGTAGGCCAGCCCGTTGATGGCGTGGTCGTGCCAGAACTTGGCGTACCAGTTGGCCGGGTCGCCCGAGTAGAACTTCGTCGGGTCCTGCTGCTGGTCGGCCGGGAGGGTGGCGGTGTGCCGGTTGAGCGCGGCGCACATGCTCGGGTCGCCGGCCAGCGAGCCCGCGCAGCCGAAGATGTCCGAGGTCGCCGCGTTCACGCCGACCGACTGGGCGTAGGAGGTGAAGTAGTTCTCGTTGGCGCCGCCGGCCCGGAAGCTCGGGTCACTGCCCGGGGCGATGATCCGGTACGGCGCCTGGGTCTGCGCCAGCACCTTGAACTGCTGCGGCACGGCGTCCTGGAACTCCTGGAAGACCTGGTCGCGGCTGGTGGTGAAGAGGTCCTGGTTGTCGCCGAGTTGGATGTCCTGACCGGTGTGCGAGTGCAGCCGGATGGCCAGCGGCAGCGCCCAGGCGTCCACCCGGGTGGTGTTGCCGTTGAAGACGTCCGGGCCGATCGTGAACTCGATGAAGTCGTTGTACTGGCTGTTCGGCGAGCCGACGTAGAAGTACATCCGGCCGGAGGAGTTGGCCGGCATGTCGAAGTACGGCTGCTCGGCGATCGAGTGCTCCTGGCCGTCGAAGCTCCAGTAGACCTGGCTGTCGGGATACGCACCGTTGGTCCGGTTGAGTATCGCGACCTCCATCACGTTGTTCGCGGCCGGGATCTGGCTGGTGTCGCCCCAGAAGGAGTCGTCACCGCCGGTGGGCGGAGGGCTGGTGGGGGGTGTGGTGGTGCCCGCGGCCAGGTGCACCGAGAACTCCCACAGCGACACGCCGTACGCCGTGGCCCGCGCGGTGGTGTAGACGCGGACGTAGCGGCCGGTGCCGGTGACGTCGATGTTCTGGATGCCGCCGGTGCCGGTCGTGGTGGAGTACACCGTGGTCCAGTTGGTGGCGTCGTCCGAGACCTGGATCTGGTAGGCGGTGGCGTACGCGGTCTCCCAGTTGAGGCCGACGCTGCAGAGCGGCACCGAGGCGCCGAGGTCCACCCGCAGCCACTGCGGGTCGCTGAACGCGCTGGACCAGCGGGTGCCGGTGTCGCCGTCGACCGCGGCGGAGGCCGGGGAGGCCGCGTTCTCGGTGGAGGACGCCGCGGCCGTCCTGCCCTGGGCCGCGTTGTCGGTGGCGCACGCGGTCGGGGTGACGCCGCCGCCGCCGTAGACCTGGAACTCCCAGAGCGAGTAGCCGTACTGGGTGGCGCGCTGGCTGCCGTACATGCGGACATAGCGGCCGGAACCGTTTACGGACAGGGTCTGGTTGCCGCCGGTCCCGGTGGTGGTGGAGTAGACGTCGGTCCAGTCGGTGCCGTTGACCGAGGTCTGGATCTTGAACGCCTTCGCGTACGCCGTCTCCCAGTTGAGGGTCACCTGGCTGATCGACTGGTTGCTGCCCAGGTCGACGCGGAGCCACTGGGGATCGGCCGCGGCGCTGGACCAGCGGGTGCCGGTGTCGCCGTCGACCGCGGCGGAGGCCGGGGTGCCCGCGTTCTCGACCGACGAGGCGGTGGCGGGTCGCCCCTGCGACAGGAGGGCGCCGGCCGCGCGGGCCGGCGCCTGCGAGGTGACGACGAGGGCGAGGCCCGCCGTCAGCGCGAGCAGGAGGGCAAGGATGAGATACGGCCGGGATCTGTCGTGCCGTCCGGGCCGTGGCCGCACCAACAGCGAAGTGCTGCCTGACATTTGGTATCTCCTCAACCGGGTGGGGGTCCGTGATGGAGGCCAGGGGGACGCGTGTGAGAGAGCGCTCTCTGGCGAGGTGATGTTTACAAGGCCCGTACATCGGCGTCAATAAGTTGTTCAATACTGGCCTGTTGAGCACTGTCGCCGTTTCGAGTCCCGAACGGACAACCCGCTGCTCACGCGGGAATCGCCGGACAACCCGGACATGCGTGAAGGGGCGGCCCCGTACACGCCATCCGTGTACGGGACCGCCCTGTCCGGGGGCGCCGGGAGCCCGGCCGAACTCAGCCCAGCGCGGCCAGATGGTCCTTGAGGCCCTGCCCGTAGGCGGTGGGCGTTCCGTCGTAAGAGGAGATCAGCGACGGGCCGGAGGAGCAGTCCCAGGTGTTCCAGGTCCAGCCCAGGTAGGACAGGTGGTGCGCGTCCAGCCAGCTCATGAAGGTGTCGGTGAAGGCGTGGGCGCAGGTGTTCTCACCGATCTCGCCCGCCACCAGCGGCACCTGGGCGGCGACCGGGGCGATCTGCGAGTCCCAGCAGGACTGGTTGGCGCACGAGTTGAAGTTGTAGACGTGCAGGGAGGCGGCGAGGTTGCCGGTCGGGTCGGTCGGCTCGTGGGCCAGCCAGCCGGTCTCGTCGTTGGAGTACGCCAGGCCGCCGAGCATGATCACGTTCTGCGCGCCGGTGCCGCGTACCGCGTCGACCAGGTCCTGCATGCCGGCCACCTGGTAGCCGATGCCCGGGCAGGTGCCGCCGTCCCGCCAGCAGGTCCACGCCTGCTCCGAGGTGGAGGTGGCGCGGTCCGGGTAGGGCTCGTTGAACAGATCGAAGACGACCGAGGTGTCGGACTTGAAGGTGTCCGCGACGCTCTGCCAGAACGGGACGGCGTACTGCGCGTCCGGCATCGGTTTCTGGCAGGTGGCGTTGACGTCCGAGCAGCCCGCCGAGTTGCCGGTGTACAGGCCGTGCGTCCAGTGCAGGTCGAGGATGGGCGTGATGCCGTGCGCGACCAGCCGGTTCACCCAGTCGGTGATCGCCGCGATGTAGGCGGCGCCGCCGTCTTCCGCCGGCACGTACGAAAGTCCCTCCCAGCAGTCCTCGTTGAGCGGGACGCGGACCGCGTTGACGCCCTTCCAGCTGGTGATCGCGTCGATCGCCGTGTCGTCGACCGGGCCGTCGAAGATGCCGTTGCCCTGCGCGCAGGCGAACTCGGTGCCGGAGCGGTTCACGCCGTGCAGCACCACCTGCTTGCCGGTGGAGTCCACCAACTCGTTGCCGGAGACGTGCAGTTTCGGCGGGGCCGGGTCGCCGCCGCCGTCGCCCGGCGGGGTGGTCGGGGGCGTGGTGGGCGGAGTGGTCGGGGGAGCGGTGCCGTCGTCCTCGTTGCAGGTGGTGCCGTTGAGCGTGAACGCGGTCGGGCTCGGGTTGCCGCCGGACCAGTCGCCGAGGAACCCGGCGCTGATGCTGCCGCCGCTGGGGATCACGCCGTTGTACGACTCGGACGCCACGCTCACGGTGCTGCCGGCCTGCGACCAGGTGCCGTTCCAGCCCTGGGTGACGTGCTGGCCGCCGGGGAAGTCGAAGGTGAGCCGCCAACTGGTGGTGGCGGCGGAGTTGTTGGTGATCACGACGTCGCCCTGGAAGCCGGCGTCCCACTGGTTGGTCACCGAGTAGGCCACCGTGCAGGCCGGGGTGGCGCCGGCCGCGGCGCCGGCGCCGAGCGCGGGCAGCAGCGCGGCGGCGGCCGCCGCCGTGGTGACGGCGGCGACGGAGAGCGCCGCGGTACGTGTTGGTCGTCGCATGTGCGACTCCTGGGAGTGTGGGGGGTGGTGGGGGGAGGGTGGTGCGGTGGTGCGAGGTGCCGGACGTGCCGATGTGCTGTGGGGGTGGGCGTGGGGCCCGGGGCGGGCGCGGACGAGGCGGCCCGCGCCGGGCGGGCCCGGCGGTGCGGGCCGCCTCGTGGCCCGGGTGGTGCGCAAACGGGGAAGGAACATGGACGCGCTCCCACTGGTCCGCCGGAGACCCTAGCGGGTCACCGTCCGTCCCGGTAGGGGTGAGGTAAAGGCCGGGTCGGTTTCCGGTCGGCTCGACCATGATGAAGTGGGCTGTTTTCAGGAGCAATTGACGGATGGTGCGGCATGGGCATGCCGTTGCGATCGGCCTCTTGACAGCGCTTCGTGGCACCCCGATGGTGGGAGCGCTCCCACTGGTTCAGTTGAACTTCCCCCCACGTTCCCCCCACAACGAACCGCGAGGAGGACCTCTCGCATGCCCAGAGGAAGACCTTTCAGAAAGCGGCTGAGAAGGCTGGTGACGGCCTTCACGGCCGCGCTCGCCGTGCCGCTCGCCATGACGGTGGCGGGCGGTACGGCCGCGCACGCGGCGGACATCCGGTGCGCCGTCGACTACACGACCAACGACTGGGGCGGCGGCTTCACCGCCAACGCCGAGATCACCGACCTCGGCGCCGCCCCGATCGACGGCTGGACGCTGACCTACGCGTACTCCGGTGACCAGACGCTGCAGAGCGGCTGGAACGGCGACTGGTCGCAGGCCGGCAAGGCCGTGACTGTCAAGTCGCTGGACTGGAACAAGACAATCGCGGCCGGCGGCAGCGTCACCGCGAGTGCCAATTTCACCTACACGGGCAGCAACGCGGCACCCACCGCGTTCGCCGTCAACGGCACGGCCTGCGGCGGCGCGCACCAGCCGCCGCTGCCGGTGCTGACCAGCCCCGCGGCCGGCGCCACGTACAACGCGGGCGCCGACATCCCGCTGGCGGCCACCGCCGTGGCCGCGGACGGCGCGACGATCACCAAGGTCGAGTTCTACAGCGACGACGTGCTGCTGGGGACCGACACCACCGCGCCCTACACCACGGACTGGTCGTCGGTTCCGGCCGGGGACTACTCGGTGTACGCCAAGGCGTACGACAGTCTCGGCGCGAGCGCCGAGTCCACGCCGGTGGGCCTGCATGTGGTGGCCGGGCCGTCGATCGTGGCCACCCCGGCGCAGGTCTCCGTCCAGCAGGGCGGCACCGGCGGCTTCGCGGTGAAGCTGTCCAGCGCTCCGACCTCCGATGTCACGGTGGCGGTGGCGCGTTCCGCGGGCAACACCGGGCTGAGCGTCACGTCCGGCGCGAGCCTGACCTTCACCCCGTCGAACTGGAGCACCGCGCAGCAGGTCACCCTCGCGGCCGACAGCGGCGGCACCGGCGCGGCGACCTTCACCGCGACGGCCGACGGCTATCTCAAGGCGAGCGTGACCGCCACGGAGATCGGCGCCACCAGCGACTACGACGCGCGCTTCCTGTCGCTGTACGGCAAGATCACCGACCCGGCCTCCGGCTACTTCTCACCCGAGGGGATTCCGTACCACTCGGTGGAGACGCTGATCGTGGAGGCCCCGGACTACGGCCACGAGACGACCTCCGAGGCGTACTCGTACATGATCTGGCTGCAGGCGATGTACGGCCAGGTCACCCAGGACTGGAGCAAGTTCAACGCGGCCTGGGCGACCATGGAGAAGTACATGATCCCCACCCACGCCGACCAGCCCACGAACAGCTACTACAACGCGAGTTCACCGGCGACCTACGCGCCGGAGCACGACCTGCCCTCGGAGTACCCGTCGCAGCTCGACGGCAGCGTGCCGGTCGGTCAGGACCCGATCGCGGGTGAGCTGAAGTCGGCGTACGGCACCGACGACATCTACGGCATGCACTGGCTGGAGGACGTCGACAACGTCTACGGCTACGGTGACACGCCCGGTGGCGGCTGCGAGCTGGGCCCGACGGCGAAGGGGCCGTCGTACATCAACACCTTCCAGCGCGGCTCGCAGGAGTCGGTCTGGGAGACCGTGCCCCAGCCGACCTGCGACGACTTCAAGTACGGCGGCAAGAACGGATATCTGGACCTGTTCACCGGCGACTCCAACTACGCCACGCAGTGGAAGTACACGGACGCGCCGGACGCCGACGCGCGGGCGATCCAGGCCGCCTACTGGGCGGACACCTGGGCGCAGGAGCAGGGCAAGGAGGCCGACGTGAAGGCCACCGTCGCGAAGGCCGGCGAGATGGGCGACTACCTGCGCTACTCGTTCTTCGACAAGTACTTCAAGAAGATCGGCGGTTGCACGAGCCCCACCTCGTGCCCGGCCGGCACCGGCAAGGACAGCGAGCACTACCTGCTGTCCTGGTACTACGCCTGGGGCGGCTCGACCGGCTCCGGCGGTGGCTGGGCCTGGCGGATCGGCGACGGCGCCTCGCACTTCGGCTACCAGAACCCGCTGGCGGCCTACGCGTTGACCACCGACGCCAACATGGCGCCCAAGTCGGCCACCGGCAAGCAGGACTGGACCACCAGCCTGGGCCGGCAGCTGGAGTTCTACCAGTGGCTCCAGTCCGACGAGGGGGCCATCGCCGGTGGCGCCACGAACAGTTGGGACGGCGCCTACGCCCAGCCCCCGGCCGGCACGCCCACCTTCTACGGGATGGCATACGACTGGGAGCCCGTCTACCACGACCCGCCGTCGAACCAGTGGTTCGGCATGCAGGCGTGGTCGATGGAGCGGGTCGCGGAGTACTACCAGCAGACCGGTGACGCGAAGGCCAAGGCGATCCTGGCCAAGTGGGTGAGCTGGGCGATGTCCGAGACCACGGTGAACGCGGACGGCACCTTCCAGATCCCGTCCGACCTCGCGTGGTCCGGCGCACCGGACACCTGGAACCCGGCCAGTCCGGGCGCCAACTCCGGCCTGCACGTGACGGTCACGTCCTACGGCGACGACCTGGGCGTCACGGCGGCCTACGCCAAGACGCTCGCCTACTACGCCGCCAAGTCCGGTGACACCGCGGCCCAGGCGGAGTCGAAGGCCCTGCTCGACGGCATGTGGGACCACTACCAGGACCCGCTGGGCATCGCGGCCCCGGAGACCCGCGCGGACTACTCGCGGTTCTCCGACCCGGTGTACGTGCCGTCCGGCTGGACCGGGACGATGCCGAACGGCGACAAGATCGACTCCAGCTCCACCTTCCTGGAGCTGCGGTCCTTCTACAAGGACGACCCGAACTGGTCGAAGGTCGCGGACTACCTGAACGGCGGGGCCGTGCCGACCTTCACCTACCACCGGTTCTGGGCGGAGGCGGACATCGCGATGGCGATGGGCACGTACGCCCTGCTCTTCGAGGAATAGCGCCACCAGGCCCCCGGAGGCGGGGGCGGCGGGAGATGACCCGGGCGGCCTGACCGCTCCCGGCCCGCCGCCGCCCGTCCCCGGCCCGGGCGCCGGGGCCCGCCCCTCGCCGAGAGTGCGGGGGCGGGCCGCCGGCGCCGTATCGCGCGCCCGTGCCGGTGTGCTGCGGCTCGGCGCCTGGGTACCGGGGCCCGTGTCCGTGTGCCGGGTGCCGGGGGCTGCGTGCCGAGGGCCGGTCTCGGGTGCCGCGCCCTACGCCTTCGCGCCGTCGACCACGGCCATCGCCTCGATCTCCACCCGGAACGCCGGATGGACCAGGGCCGAGACCTGGACCAGCGAACTGGCGGGCAGCCGGGCCGGGTCGAAGTGCTCGTCCCGCACCCGGCGGAAGGCGGGCAGGTCGGAGCCGATGTCGGTGAGGAAGACGGTGATCTTCACGACGTCCGCGAGGTCCGCGCCCGCGGCGTCCAGGACGGTCGCCAGGTTCGCGAACACCTGCCGGACCTGCGCCTCGGTGTCGCCCTCGCCGACCAGCGTCCCGTCCGCGTCCACGGGCACCTGCCCCGAGACGACGACGGTCGTGCCGGTGAAGGCGACCGCGTGGCTGTATCCGTTGACGGGCGCGCTGCCCTCGGGCCGTTCGTATCGAGTGATCACGCGATCATCATGCCGCTTCCCGCCCGCGCGCGGTGAGGGTGCCCAGGTGGCCCGCCGGCCTGGTGACGTGGTGGCGCGGTGACGTGGCGGCCTGGCCGCCCGGTGACACGGTTGACGCGGTGGCCCAGTGACGCGGTGGCCCGGGCAGACGAAAGCGGCCGCTGTTCTGCCGGAGCAGATCAGCGGCCGCCTCGCGTGAGGGTGAGTGACGGGACTCGAACCCGCGACATCCTGGACCACAACCAGGTGCTCTACCATCTGAGCTACACCCACCATGAGCGGCGCTTTTCCCTACCGGGGTGGCGCCGCCTGGAAAAGTGTACAGGGTGGGGAGGGGTGGTCGCGCCCGCTTATCCGGCGGGGTGCGGAGCCGGCGGAAGGACGTGCTTGGCGGCGATCGCGCGGGCGGTGTCCGTGTCGGGGCCGGGGGCGGGCACGAAGACGGCCTCGCGGTAGTAGCGCAGCTCGGCGATGGACTCGCGGATGTCGGCGAGCGCGCGGTGGTTGCCGTTCTTCTCGGGGCTGTTGAAGTACGCCCGCGGGTACCAGCGGCGGGCCAGTTCCTTCACCGAGGAGACGTCCACGATGCGGTAGTGCAGGTGCTGCTCCAGCGTCGGCATGTCCCGGGCGAGGAAGCCGCGGTCGGTGGAGACGGAGTTGCCGCACAGCGGGGCCTTGCGCGGCTCGGCGACGTGCTCGCGGATGTAGTCCAGGACGGCCTTCTCCGCCTCGGCCATGCCGACCCCGTCGGGCAGCTCCTCCAGCAGTCCGGAGGTGGTGTGCATCTGCCGGACGATCTCCGGCATGGTCTCCAGCGCCTCGGCGGGCGGGCGGATCACGATGTCCACCCCCTCGCCGAGGACGTTGAGCTCGGAGTCGGTGACGAGCGCGGCCACCTCGATCAGCGCGTCGTGCGCCAGCGAGAGGCCGGTCATCTCACAGTCGATCCACACCATCCGGTCGTTCATGTGTCTCACCCTACGGGCGATCACGCGGTCCCGGGAGGGCGGCTCCCAGCCCGCGCCCGGCACGCAGCCGCCCGCGGGCCGGCCCGTCGGCCGGATCGGGCCGCCCGGACTGCTCCGGGACCCGTGCGGACGTGGTGTACGCGTCCGGGTCGCCCTTGGCCGGAGCGGCCAGCACCTGCGAGCCGCCACCAGGACCGGCGCCGGGACTGCCGCCGGCTCCGGCTCCGGCTCCGGCCCCCGCTCCGGTCGCGGAGCCGTGCCCGCCGCCGTGCCCGCTCCCGCTCCCGTTCCCGTGGCTGTGGCCGTGACCGTGTGCGGCCCCGGCCCCGGCCGCGGACCCGCCGCCCGGACCGCCCCTGCGCGCGGGTGGCACCTCGGGAGGCGGCACGGCGCGGTCGCTGTCGTCCTGCGGCCTGCGGGCCCGGTACGCGGCGCGGTACGACGCGGGGGACGAGCCGAGCTGCCGCCGGAAGTGCCCGCGCAGCGCCACCGGCGAGCGGAACCCGCACCGCCCGGCCACCTCGTCGACCGAGTAGTCCGATGTCTCCAGCAGCCGCTGCGCCTGGAGCACCCGCTGCGTGATCAGCCACTGCAACGGCGCGCTGCCGGTCAGCGAGCGGAACCGGCGGTCGAAGGTGCGCCGGCTCATGTACGCGCGCGCGGCCAGCGCCTCGACGTCGAACTGCTCGTGAAGATGCTCCAGCGCCCACGCGACGACCTCGGCCAGCGGGTCCGCGCCGATCTCCTCTGGTAAAGACCGGTCCATGTGCCGCTGCCCGGTCTGCCAGTCCGCCCGGCGCGGCGGCACGACCAGCCGGCGGGCGAGCGCGGCGGCCGCGTCCGTGCCGTGGTCGGTGCGCACCACGTGCAGGCACAGGTCGATGCCGGCCGCGGTCCCGGCGGAGGTGAGGACGTCGCCGTCGTCCACGAACAGCTCGCGCGGGTCCACGTGCACCGACGGATAGCGCTTGGCCAGCGTCGGCGCGTACATCCAGTGTGTGGTGGCCGGGCGGCCGTCCAGCAGGCCGGCGGCGGCGAGCACGAAGGCGCCGGTGCACAGGCCGATGATCCGGGCACCCTCCTCGTGCGCGCGACGGATCGCGTCCAGCGCCTCGGGCGGCGGGGCCTGGGATATCGAGCGCCAGGTCGGCACCACCACGGTGCCGGCCCGGGCGAGCGCCTCAAGGCCGTAGGGCGCGGTCAGTTCGAGCCCGCCGGTGGTGCGCAGCGCACCCTCCTCGCCGGCGCAGACCAGCAGCCGGTAGCGGGGCACGCCCGCGTCCTGCCGGTCGATGCCGAAGACGGACAGGGGTATGGAACTCTCGAAGATCGGACCACCGCTGAAGAGCAGCACCGCGACGACCTCGGGCCGGCGGCGCGCGGAGAGCTTGCGGATGGCGCGAGGCGATGCCGATGGTGCTTGCGACGGAGTGTCCGCCGCCGTACCGGAACTGGACTCCTGGCTCATGGAGCTCAAGCCCCCCTCGTATCGACGCGTCGTCCCCTCGGTCCTGCACGTAATCCCCCGCTGTCCAGCGCAGTCACCCATGATCAAATCTACTGTGTCAGGTGGGGCGTTAGTGACAAGTTCACCATCTGACGCTAAGTCGACAAGGCAACGTGGCGTAAAGCATTCGATCACGAAGCGTTTCACCCAGGCGGCCCGCTGGGAAGTACGCCTCATGTCCGGGACCCCGGACCGCACCGTCCGCGTCCTGCCGCATCGTAGAACCGCTGGTGGCGCAGGTGTTAGTGCGCACGGCCGCCAACGAATGCGTAACGGCGCCAAGTTGGCCGAAAATCGCTGCTCCGGCGCGGAATGCGCGTACGGCTTTCGCGGGTATTCCGGGGTGAACTTGCACCTGTGTGACCGCCGCCGGCGCGGTGCACGCGGTGCTGGTCGGGCTGGGCGGAAGGTGGTGACGGGAGTTGTCGGGGAGGTGGCCGCAATGCGCCCCCGCGGTGCGCCCGTGCGCCGAACCGTGCAGCCGGTTGGCGCGATGGCGTCGCACTCATTGGCGCGGTGCCGTTGCGCTCTTGGCTTCCCTCCGGCATTCTCCTGGGAACTCCGGGTACGGAAGACGTACGGAAGAGCCTGTGAAGGGCACGTCAGCTCTGTGCAGGCGCTTGCGCCGGCCGTACCCTGGAGGGAGTGGGACGGGAAGTGGTGAACTGGCCGAAACCGGCCGCTGCGGCGGCCCGCCCCGCGAGAAACGTCTTGTCCGCTGCTCGGCGCGTCAGCGCCGCCCTCGCCGAGAATCCGCATCATGGCCGCTCATGAGATTCCCGAGCCCGCCGACGGCAGGCCGCTTGCCGACTCCGCGGCGGTCCCCGAGCTGGCCACCGCGCGGCACCACTCCTGCGACCCGGCCTTCCGGCACGGCGTCGTCGTCGGCTTCGACGGGTCCCTCTCCAGCGAGCGGGCCCTGTCGTACGCGATCGGGATGGCCCGCAGAACGCACTCCGCACTGATCATCGTGCATGTCGCCAACCGGCTGCCCGCCACCGTCTGGGCCGGCTGCGAGCCACCCGTCTTCGTCGACGTGCCCGACCACCGCACCGAGGTGCTCGGTCTGGAGCTGGCCTGCGCCGACCACCTCGCCGAGATCTCCTGGGTGCTGGTGGAGCGCGGCGGCGACATCTGCCACGAGCTGGAGGAAGTCGGCAAGGAGTACGAAGCCGACGCGATCGTGGTCGGCGGCACGCACGGCATGGTCGGCCGGATCTTCGGTTCGGTGGCCGGGCGGCTGGCTCGCCGGGCGCAGCGGCCGGTGGTGGTCATTCCGTAGCGGCCCGGCCGGTGCGGGCGCGGTCTGTTCGGCCCGTGCGGCGGGCCCGGCCGGGGTGCGGTCCGGGCCCACCACGGGTGTTCCAGGGGCCGCGACTCACTCCACGGTGACCGACTTCGCCAGGTTGCGCGGCTTGTCGATGTCCCGGCCGAGCGCGAGAGCGGTGTGGTACGCGAAGAGCTGCAGCGGGATGCCCATCAGGATCGGGTCCAGCTCGTCCTCGTTCTTCGGCACGATGATCGTGTGGTCGGCCTTCTCCTGCTCCTGGTGGGCCACGGCCAGGATGCGGCCGCTGCGGGCCTTGATCTCCTCCAGCGCGGCCCGGTTCTTCTCCAGCAGGTCGTCGTCGGGCACGATCGCCACCGTCGGCATCGCCGGCTCCACCAGCGCCAGCGGGCCGTGCTTCAACTCGGAGGCCGGGTACGCCTCGGCGTGGATGTAGCTGACCTCCTTCAGCTTCAGCGACGCCTCCCGGGCCACCGGGTAGCCCCGCACCCGGCCGATGAACAGCATCGACTTCGCGTCCGCGAAGTGCAGTGCCAGCCGCTTGATCTCCGGCTCGGCCTTGAGGATCTCGTCGATCTGGCCGGGCAGCCGCCGCAGCCCCTCGATGATCCGCCGGCCGTCGGCGACCGACAGGTCCCTGATCCGGCCCAGGTGCAGCGCGAGCAGCGCGAAGGCCACCACCGTGTTGGTGAAGCACTTCGTGGACACCACGCACACCTCGGGCCCGGCGTGCACGTAGGTGCCGCCGTCCGCCTCCCGGGCGATCGCCGAACCCACCACGTTGACCACGCCGAGCACCCGCGCGCCCTTGCGCTTCAGCTCCTGCACGGCCGCCAGCACGTCGTACGTCTCGCCGGACTGCGACACCGCCACGTACAGCGTGTCCGGATCGACCACCGGGTTGCGGTAGCGGAACTCCGAGGCGGGCTCGGCGTCCGCGGGGATACGGGCCAGCTCCTCGATGAGCTGCGCGCCGATCTGGCCCGCGTGGTAGCTGGTGCCGCAGCCGAGGATCTTGATCCGCCGCACCCCGCGCGCCTCGCGCGGGTCCAGGTTGAGGCCGCCCAGGTGCACCGTGGCGAACTTGTCGTCGATCCGTCCGCGCAGCACCCGGTCCACCGCCTCGGCCTGCTCGGCGATCTCCTTGTGCATGTAGGTGTCGTGACCGCCCATGTCGTACGACTCGGCCTCCCACTCCACGGTGGTCGGCGTGGCGGTGGTCCGTGAGCCCTCGGTGGTGTACGTGCGGAAGTCGTCGGCCTTGAGGGTGGCCATCTCGCCGTCCGCGAGCGTGACGACCTGGCGGGTGTGGGCGACGAGCGCGGCCACGTCGGAGGCGACGAACATCTCCTTCTCGCCGATGCCGAGCACCACCGGGGAGCCGTTGCGGGCCACCACGATCCGGTCCGGGAAGTCGCGGTGCAGCACCGCGAGGCCGTAGGTGCCCTCGACCGCGCGCAGCGCCTCGCTGACCCGTTGCTCCAGCGTGTCGGCCTGCGAGCGGGCGATGAGGTGGACGAGTACCTCGGTGTCGGTCTCCGAGGCGAAGACGGTGCCCTCGGCGGTGAGCCGGGCGCGCAGCTCCGAGGCGTTGTCGATGATGCCGTTGTGCACGATGGCGACGGCGCTGTCCGCGTCGAGGTGCGGGTGCGCGTTGGCGTCGCTGGGCGCGCCATGGGTGGCCCAGCGGGTGTGCGCGATGCCGGTGGTGCCGGCGAAGCGCTTGGGCACGCGCGCCTCCAGGTCGCGTACCCGGCCCTTGGCCTTGACGGTCCGCAGCTCGCCGGACCTGCCGGTGATCACGATGCCGGCCGAGTCGTAGCCTCGGTACTCCAGCCGCTGCAGGCCCTCCAGCAGCAGTGGTGCCACGTCACGCCTGCCGATGTAGCCGACAATTCCGCACATGTGCCGTCCCTCTCGGTCGTACCTGTCGGGGGTGCCCGGTGCGCCCCTGAGCGCCCGGTCGGGTGGGGGTGCCCGGTCAGCCGTAGACGATCCGGCGCAGCTGGCGCTGGGAGAGCGCGGCCGGGGCGACCGCCCGGTGCGGCAGCTCCTCGCCGATCCGCTCGAAGATCTCCGTGTTGACCAGCCCCTTCGCCTGGAGCTCGCGGTGCCTGCGGCGGACGTACTCCTCGGTCGTCTCGTCGAAGTAGGCCAGGACGTCCAGCACCACCCGGGACGCCTCGCCGCGGTGCAGCGACGTGGTGCGGACCAGGTGGTCGATGAGGTCTTCGTAGGACGTCCGGTGTTCGGGCACCCGTTGATACTCATCAGATCATCCCTGCTTTGCAAGAATCCTGCCCGTTTTCGGGCACCCCTGCGCGATTAGTGAGGGCCGAACGGGTGAGCGGCGAGCGGATTGTCCAGTATTCCGACGAACTGGAGTGCCGCCGAGGGGTCGGCGAGGTCGACCATGCTGCGGTTGTTCCGGAGCTGGAGCCGGTTCAGGCAGGACCGGGCGAAGCTCGGCGCGAACAGGTCGTGGCGGCGGAAGCGCCCGGCCAGCTCGGGGTGGGCCCGCTGGTAGTCCGCGACGCACTCGGCGACCGTCCGCCAGAAGGCGTCCTGGTCCAGGACCCGGCCGGTGTGCAGGATCGCGGACAGGAAGCGGAGGAAGCAGTCGAAGACGTCCGTGAACACGCACAGCGCCTGCTCGTCGTCCGGGATGTCGGCGCGGACCCGCCGCACCTCCGGCGGCAGATCCGCCTTCGGGTCCATCACCACGATCTCCTCGGCGATGTCCTTGAAGACCACCCGCTCCACCCGGCCGTCGGCGTCGAGCACGAGGATGACGTTCTCGCCGTGCGGCATGAAGGCCAGGCGGTGGGCGTACATGCAGTGCACGACCGGCACCAGGTACGCGTCCAGGTAGCCGCGCAGCCAGCGCTCGGGCGGCTCGCCGGAGCGGGCGATCAGCGCGGCGGCGAAGGAGCCGCCGTCGGGATCGACGTGCAGCAGCGAGGCCATCGTCGCCGCCGACCGCCCCGGGCCCAGCCCGGGCACCGGGCTCTCCCGCCACAGTGCGGCCAGCATCTTGCGGTACGGCGAGCCCGGCTCGGTGGCGGCCTCGTACGGCAGCGGGTGGTAGCCGACGGCGGCGCGCTCGCGCAGGATCGAGAAGCGGGCGGCGGTCAGGGTCGGGTCGGCGGCGACCAGGTCGGCGACCCAGTCGTTGATCGCGGGGGTGCCGGCCATGTACGCGGCGGACAGGCCGCGCAGGAACCCCATGTTGAGGACGGACAGCGCGGTCTTCACGTAGTGGCGTTCGGGGTGGTCGGCGTTGAAGAAGGTGCGGACCGACTGCTGGGCGAGGTGCGTGTCGTCGCCGGGGCCGAGGTGGACGAGGTGCCGCTGGGCGACCTCGCCGGCGAAGGTGGTGGCGAGGCGGTGCTCCCACTGCCAGGGGTGGGCGGGGATCAGGAGGTAGTCGGCGGGGTCGAGGCCGAGGTCGCGGAGGGTCCGCGCGAAGCGCTCCCGGGTGGAGGCGTCCAGCTCGCCCGCGATCAGGTCGTCGTAGCTGAGGCCGGCGCCCACGCTGAAGCGGGCGCGGTCGCGGTGGGCGGCCAGCCAGGTCAGCCGGACGGGGGTGGCGGCCTCCGGGGTGTACACGGCCAGGTCGTGGGCGCCGAAGCCGATGCGGCCACTGTTGGCCACGAAGCAGGGGTGCCCTTCGAGCATGGCGGCTTCGACGGTCTGGAAGGGGGCGCGGCTGAGGGCGGCGGCGCTGGGAGTGGCAGGGGTGGCGGGGGCGCCGGGTGCGTGCCGGGTGCCGTCCGCGCCAGGGGTGCCAGGGCCGGCGGTCGTGCCGTCGCCGGTGTGCTTGCCGTACTTGTACGCGAGCGACGCGAGGGTGGAGGTGATCTCCTCCAGGTACAGCGGCAGGACGTCGTCGCCGAGTGCGAGGGAGGCGCGGAACTCCGCGAAGAAGGCGAGCGCGTCCAGCGGCATGTCCTCGCCGATGGGGTCCGGGGCGGCCGGGCTCTGGGCACTCTCGCGGGTCCGGGTGAGGGAGGCCGGGTCGAGGTGCCAGTGGTCGAGCGCCAGCCGGTCGGCGCGGAAACGGTACGCCGTGCCGCCGTCGTCGCTGCGGACCGTGTACCACCCGCTGCCGCGCTCCTCGTCGCGGGCCGGCGTCAGCAGCTTCTCGTGCGCGAACTCCGCGAGCGCCTTGCGGACCAGGTGGCGGGTCGCGCGCGCCCACAGTTCCGGGTTCAGGTGGGCGGTGGCCGGGTCCAGGGCCGGTTCCAGGCCCGAGCGGACGGAGGTCGTCATCGCACCCGCCCCCCGTCGAGCGCCGCTTCGTACCCCGCGCGGGTGCAGATGCTCAGCAGCGCCTCCTTCTCCGGCTTGCGTATCCGGCGTACCACCTCGAAGCCGACCGTCTTGTTGAGCGCGTGGACCGCGGTGTTGCGGACGTCCGGCTCGACCACGACGCGGCGTACCGAGGGGTCGGCGAACAGTTCGCCCATCACCGCGGCGATGACCGCCCGGGTGAAGCCGTGCACGGGCCGGTCGGCCGGCGCGACCAGGAAGTGCATCCCGACGTCGCCGGGCTCGGCGTCGTACAGCCCGGGCAGTTCCACCCGCGCGGGGTCGTACCGCTCCAGCAGGCAGACGGGTTCGCCGTCGGACGACCCGATGAACGCGTCCTGGTACGGCGCCTGCGCGATGTCCGCGTAGGCGCGCTCGACGTCGTACCGGCTCGCGTCGGCCATCAGCCAGAACGACGCCTTGGGGTGGGTGACCCAGGTGTGCAGCAGGCCGGCGTCGGCGGGCGGGTCGACCGGGCGGAAGGTGAAGCGGGCGGAGGCGGTCATACGGTGAACTCCTGGAAGGCGATGGCCGTTTCCACCCGGTACGGCTCCTCGCCGTCGAGCAGGTGGCGGATGATGCGGGAGTTGCGGTAGGCGGCCATGCCGAGGTCGGGGGCGGCGAAGCCGTGGGTGTGCAACTCGGCGTTCTGGACGTAGATGCCGCGGCCGGTGACGTCGATCGCGTAGTCCCGACTGACGTCGTAACGGCCCTGGTCGTCCCAGCGGATGCGGTCGCGGACCGGGTCGAGGAAGTCCGGCACCTGGTAGCGGTAGCCGGTGGCCAGCACCAGGCCCTCGGTGGTGAGGGTGTGCGTGCGGTCCTGCTCGTGCTGGCGCAGCCCGAGGGTGTACGTGCCGGTGGCCGGATCGTGATCGGCGCTGTCCAGCGAGGTGTTGGTGAGCAGGCGGGTGGGGACCTTGCCGCGGCGGCTCTTGGCGTAGAGCAGGTCGAAGATCGCGTTGATCAGGTCGGAGTCGATGCCCTTGTACAGGCTCTTCTGCGTGCTGTTGAGCGAGTCGCGGACCGGGGCGGGCAGCGCGTGGAAGTAGTCGATGTACTCCGGTGAGGTCATCTCCAGGGTGAGCTTGGTGTATTCGAGCGGGAAGAAGCGGGGGGAGCGGGTCACCCAGGTGAGGTGGTAGTCGAGGGCGTCGATGTCCTGGAGCAGGTCGTGATAGATCTCGGCGGCGCTCTGCCCGCTGCCGACGATGGTGATGCTCCGCTTCTCCTGGAGCCCGGGTTTCGCCGCCAGGTAGCGGGAGTTGTGCAGGAGGTCGCCGCCGAGGCCGTCCACCGCGGAGGGCAGGTGGGGCGGGGTGCCGGTGCCCAGCACCAGGCGGGGCGCGTGGTACGTCTCGCCGTTCGCCGTCCGCACCTCGTATTCCGCGTGGCGCTCGTCGTAGACCACCTCGGTCACGGTGCGTTCGAAGCGCACCGAGGACAGGCGGGCGGCGGCCCACCGGCAGTAGTCGTTGAACTCCTCGCGCAGCGGGTGGAAGTTCTCGCGGATGTAGAAGGGGTACAACCGGCCGGACTGCTTGAGGTAGTTGAGGAAGCTGAAGGGCGAGGTGGGGTCGGCGAGGGTCACCAGGTCGGACATGAACGGGGTCTGGAGGCTGCTGCCCTCCAGGAACATGCCGGAGTGCCAGTCGAAGTCGGGCTTGCTCTCCAGGAACACGCCGCGGGGGTGGGGGAGCGGGGCGGTGAGGCAGGCGAGGCCGAGGTTGAAGGGACCGAGGCCGATGCCGATGAAGTCGAGCGCGTCGCCGGAGCCGGCCGGTTCCGTAGCCGTGGCTGCGGCGTTGCGGGGGTCACGAGGCGTGGACAAGCGTCTCTCCCGTGGTCGTGGTGGCGAGGTGGCGGTCGGCGTGCCCGGCGAGCAGGTCGAGGACCGCGGTGATGTCGGCGAGCGTGGTGTTCGGGTTGAGCAGGGTGAACTTCAGGTAGTGGCTGCCGCGGACCTTCGTGGCGGCGACCACGGCCTGGCCGGCGGCGGACACCGCCTGGCGGGCGTGCAGGTTGGCGCGGTCGATGTCGGACGGGGTCGCGATGCCGGACGGCAGCCAGCGGAAGACCAGGGTGGACAGCGTGGGGCGGACGACGACCTCGAAACGGGGGTCGGCGTCCAGCGCCGTCCAGGCCGCGTCGGCCAGGTCCAGCACCTCGTCGAAGAGCGCGCCCACCCCGTCGGCGCCCATCACCCGCAGCGTCATCCACAGCTTGAGCGCGTCGAAACGGCGGGTGGTCTGGAGCGACTTGTCCACCTGGTTGGGGATGCGCTCGGCCGCCGCTCGGCGGGGGTTGAGGTAGTCGGAGTGGTAGGTGGCGTGCCGCAGCGTGCCGCGGTCGCGCACCAGCACGGCACTCGAACTGACTGGCTGGAAAAAGGACTTGTGATAGTCGACGGTCACGGAGTCGGCGGCCTCGATGCCGTCGAGCAGGTGCCGGCGGGTGGTGGAGGCGAGTAGCCCGCAGCCGTAGGCGGCGTCCACATGCAGCCAGACGCCGTGCCGCGAGCAGAGCGCGGCGAGGGCCGGGAGCGGGTCGATGGAGCCGAAGTCGGTGGTGCCGGCGGTGGCCACCACGGCCATCGGGACCAGCCCGTCGCGGGCGCACTGCTCCAACTCACGTGCGAGCGCCGCGGGTTGCATCCGCCGGTCGCGGTCGCAGGGCAGCGTGATGACCGCGTCCGCGGACAGGCCGAGGAGCTTCGCGGACTTGCGGACGCTGAAGTGGCCGCACTCGGAGGTCAGGATGCGCAGCCGGGCCGGATCGGCGCCGTGACCGACCGCCTCCTCCCGGGCCAGCAGCAGCGCCTGGAGGTTGGACTGGGTGCCGCCGCTGGTGAACACCCCGTCGGCGGCCGGGCCGAGGCCGATCCGGGCCGCCGTCCAGTCGATCAGCCGGCGCTCGATCAAGGTGGCGCCGGCGCTCTGATCCCAGGTGTCCAGCGAGGAGTTGACCGCGCTGAGCACGGCCTCGGCGGCGATCGCGGGGATCGCCACCGGGCAGTTGAGATGGGCGAGATAACGGGGATGGTGGAAGTAGACGGCGTCGCGCAGATAGACCGACTCCAGCTCCTCCAGGGCGGCGGCGGTGTCGCCGAGGGGCTGGTCGAGGTCGACGGCGTCGACCCGGGGAGCGAGGGCGTCGGGGCTGATGCCGGTGAACGGCCGGTCGGTCGCGGCCAGGGTGGCCGCCACCCGCTCGACTCCCTCGGCGACGGAGCGCCGGTACTGCTCCGTCGTGGCGTCACTGAGCAGGTGTGAGCGCATGGGTGGACCTCTCACTGGGGGGATGAGTTAGGTTAGCCTAACCTAACTCACCGGCCCCGGTGGGCCCACCCCAGCACTTCTGCCCCTTTCGCCGGCTACCTCTGCCGCGTTATTCGGACAATCCCAACTCCCTTGCGATCAGCATCCGCTGGACCTCGCTGGTGCCCTCGCCGATCTCCAGGATTTTGGCGTCCCGCCACATCCGGGCCACCGGATACTCGTTCATGAAGCCGTACCCGCCGTGGATCTGGGTGGCCTCGCGGGCGTTGGTCACCGCGATTTCCGAACTGTAGAGCTTCGCCAGCGCCGCCTCCTTCTTGAACTTCTCCCCGCTCACCAGCCGCGACGCCGCGTCCCGCCAGGCCAGTCGCGCGGTGTGGGCCCGCATCTCCATGTCCGCGAGCTTGAACTGGATCGCCTGGTTGGCGCCGATCGGCCGCCCGAACGCCTTCCGCTGCCGCGCGTAGGCCAGTGACTCGTCCAGGCACCCCTGCGCCAACCCGGTGGCCAGCGCGGAGATCGCGATCCGCCCCTCGTCCAGAATCCGCAGGAACTGG
Organism: Streptomyces sp. NPDC088194; assembly: GCF_040702025.1. Lineage (NCBI taxonomy): Bacteria > Bacillati > Actinomycetota > Actinomycetes > Kitasatosporales > Streptomycetaceae > Streptomyces > Streptomyces sp. NPDC088194. The sequence goes on from NZ_JBFBIV010000009.1 coordinate 94,516, forward strand.
GCGTATCCCCGGCCCTCCGCACCCAGCAGGTTCGCCGCCGGCACCCGGCAGTCCGCGAACGACAACTCCCGGGTGTCCGAGGCGTTCCACCCGACCTTGCTGTACTTCTTCGACACCGTGAACCCCGGGGTGCCGGACGGCACGATGATCGAGGAGATCCGCGGCCGGCCGTCCTCCTTGCGACCGGTCACCGCGGTCACCGTGACCAGGCCGGTGATGTCGGTCCCGGAGTTGGTGATGAAGCACTTCGTGCCGTTGATCACCCACTCGCCGCTCGACTCGTCCAGCCGCGCGGTGGTCCTGGTGCCGCCCGCGTCCGAACCGCACTCCGGCTCGGTCAGCCCGAAAGCACCCAGCATCTCGCCCGAGCACAGCCGCGGCAGCCAGGTCCGCTTCTGCTCCTCCGTGCCGAACCGGAACACCGGCATCGCGCCCAGCGACACCCCCGCCTCCAAGGTGATCGCCACCGACGAGTCGACCCGCGCCAACTCCTCCAGCACCAGCCCCAGCGCGAAGTAGTCCCCGCCCATCCCGCCGTACTCCTCCGGGAACGGCAGCCCGAACAGGCCCATCCGCCCCATCTCCCGCACGATCTCGTACGGGAACTCCTCCCGCTCGTAGAAGTCGCCGATCTTCGGTGCGATCACATCGCGGGCGAACTCCGCCACGGTCGCCCGCAGCGACTCGTGCTCCTCGGACAGACGGTGGTCGATCGACATGGCTACGGCTCCCGGTGGGTGAGGGCGCGGACGGTACGGGACGGGCTCGGCCGTCCCAACTGCTCCGCCATCCAGACGCTTGTGGCGCTGAGGCGGTCGAGGTCGACCCCGGTCCTGATGCCGAGTCCGTGCAGCATCCAGACGAGGTCTTCGGTGGCGAGGTTTCCGGTGGCGCTCTTGGCGTAGGGGCAGCCGCCCAGGCCGCCGGCCGAAGCGTCGACGACGCCGACGCCCCGCTGGAGTGCGGCCAGCGTGTTCGACAGGGCCTGACCGTAGGTGTCGTGGAAGTGCACCGCGAGGTGTCCGATCGGGACCCCGCCGGCGGTCAACTCGTCCAGCAGCGCCACCACATGGCCCGGAGTCGCCACCCCGATGGTGTCGCCGAGGCTCAACTCGGTGCAGCCCAGCTCGTACAGCCGCCTGGCCACCCCCGCCACCTGCCCGACCGGTACCGGGCCCTCCCAGGGGTCGCCGAAGCACATCGACAGATAGCCGCGCACCCGTACTCCCTCGGCCCGGGCCCGCGCCACCACCGGCTCGAACATCGCCAGCGACTCCGCCACCGTCCGGTTCAGGTTCGCCCGGGCGAAGGACTCGGTGGCGCTGCCGAACACCGCGATCTCCCGCACCCCCAGCTCCAGCGCCCGCTCCAGCCCCCGTGCGTTCGGCACCAGCACCGGCAGCCGCAGCTCCGGGTCCCGGGCCAGGTCGGCCAGGAGCGGCATCAGCTCGGCCGCGTCCGCCAACTGCGGCACCCACGTGGGGTGGACGAAGCTGGTCGCCTCGATCGTGGTCAGCCCCGCTTCCGCCAGCCGGTGCACGAACCGCGCCTTCACCTCCGTCGGCACCGTCGACTTCTCGTTCTGCAGGCCGTCACGGGCGCCGACTTCATGGATGCGGACGTACTCCGGCAGTCCCGGCATCGGCACCGCCATCGGCAGGCCCGCGGGCAGCCCCTCCGTGCGGCTGCTCGTGCCCGCTTCCGGGCTGCTGCCGCTGCTCCCGCTGCTCCCGCTCCTTCCGTCAGTCCCGTCAGTCCTGCCGGCACCGCCGGTCCCGGTGCCGCGCACCGCCGATCCGTCGCCGGCCGTCATGACGCCTCCCCGGAGCCGAGGGCCGAAGCGTCCGGGTCGCCGTCCGGCGCCACCACCGCCAGCACCTGGTCCATCGCCACCGTGCTGCCCGCGGTGACGTCGATCTCCGTCACCGTGCCGTCATGCGGCGCGGCGATCACGTGCTCCATCTTCATGGCCTCCACCACCAGCAGACTCTGCCCCGCCACCACCTGCTCGCCCTTGGCGACCTTCACCACCGTGACCGTGCCCGGCATCGGCGCGGTCAGCGCACCACCCCCGGCGCCCGCCGCCGCACCCCGCAGCGCCGCCGCCACCGGGTCGTACGACTGCACCCGCCAACTGTCGCCGTCCCGGCCCAGCCACTCGCCCGCCCGGTCGAAAGCCGACGCCCTGTCCTCGCGGTACAGCACCACCCGCGAGCCGGTCACATCGATGCGTGCCCGCACCGGCGGACCGTCGCCGATCCGCACCCGGCCGTCGCGCACTCCCACCCGCACCGGCTCCCGGCCCGGCACCCGCAGATGGTGCACCGTCCAGGCCGGCTCCCCGCCCAGCCGCCACCCGCTCGGCACCGAGAACGGGTCGACCCACCCGCCGTCCTCCGCCGGCGCTGCCAACTCGCGCTGCCGCAGCAGCGCCGCCGCCTCGTACACCTCGTCCGGCACCCCGTCCGGCAGCAGCCCGGCCGCGTCCCGGTCGATCAGCCCGGTGTCCAACTCGCCCGCCACCACGGCCGGATGCGCGAGCAGCCGCCGCAGGAACCCGGTGTTCGTCTCCAGGCCCAGCACCACCGTGCCGGCCAGCGCCGCCCGCAGCCTGCGCAGCGCCGTCGCCCGGTCCGGGCCGTGCGCGATCACCTTGGCGAGCATCGGGTCATAGGCGGTGCCGACCTCGGTGCCCGCCGCCAGACCGGAGTCCACCCGCACCCCGGGCCCGGCCGGGTCACGCAACTCCAGCACGGTGCCCGCCGACGGCAGGAAGTCCACCGAGCCGTCGCCCGGCCGGGCCGTCTCCGCGCAGATCCGCGCCTCGATCGCGTGCCCGGTCAGCGTCACGTCCTCCTGGCCGAAGTCCAGCGGTTCCCCGCAGGCCACCCGCAGCTGCCACTCCACCAGGTCCAGCCCGGTCACCAACTCCGTCACCGGGTGCTCCACCTGGAGCCGGGTGTTCATCTCCATGAAGTAGTACGCGGCCGGGTCCGCGCCGGGCACGATGAACTCCACCGTGCCCGCGCCGGTGTACCCGCACGAACGCGCCGCCTGCACCGCCGCCTCGCCCATCGCCGCCCGGGTGGCCGGGTCCAGCAGCACCGACGGCGCCTCCTCGATCACCTTCTGGTGCCGGCGCTGCAACGAGCACTCCCGCTCGCCGAGGTGCACCACATTGCCGTGCGCGTCGGCCAGCACCTGGATCTCGATATGGCGCGGCCGGTCGATCCACCGCTCCACCAGCAGCGTGTCGTCCCCGAACGAACCGCGCGCCTCCCGGCGGGCCGCCGCGATCTCCTCGGGCAGCCGCGCCGTGTCCCGTACCAGCCGCATGCCCTTGCCACCGCCGCCCGCGGACGGCTTGAGCAGCACCGGCATGCCGATCTCCCGCGCCGCCTCGGCCAGTTCGCCGTCGGTCAACCCGCTGCCGCTGCTGCCGGGCACCACCGGCACCCCGGCGGCCTGCACGGTCTGCTTGGCCCGGATCTTGTCGCCCATCAGCTCGATCGCGTCGGCCGGCGGCCCGATGAAGACCAGCCCGGCCTGTGCGCAGGCCCGGGCGAAGCCCGCGTTCTCGGCGAGGAATCCGTATCCGGGGTGGACGGCCTGCGCACCGGCCGCGCCCGCCGCCCGCACCAGCTCGGACGCCGACAGGTAACTGTCCACCCGCACCGCGGTGTCGGCCTCCCGCACATGCCGGGCGCCGGCGTCCGCCTCGGTGAACACGGCCGCCGACCGCACTCCTGACTCCCGCAGGGTGCGCATGACCCGCACCGCGATCTCTCCCCGGTTGGCCACCAGCACGGTGTCGAACATCGCCGGCCGGCTCGGGGTGGTGTTGCTGCTCATCTTGGCCCTCACATCCGGAAGACGCCGTAGCCCGGCGCGGTCGGATCGGCTTCGGGCAGTGGCGCGTTGGCACAGGCGGTCAGCGCCAGACCCAGTACGGTGCGGGTCTCCAGCGGGTCGATCACCCCGTCGTCCCACAGCCGGGCCGTCGCGTAGTAGGCGTTGCCCTGGGTCTCGTACTGTTCGCGGATCGGAGCCTTGAACTCCTCCTCCGCCTGCTCGCTCCACTTCTCGCCGGCCGCGGCCAACTGGTCCCGCTTCACCGTCGCCAGCACCGAGGCGGCCTGCTCGCCGCCCATCACGGAGATCTTGGCGTTGGGCCACATCCACAGGAAGCGGGGGCTGTAGGCCCGGCCGCACATGGAGTAGTTCCCGGCGCCGTAGGAGCCGCCGATCACCACCGTCAGCTTCGGCACCCGGGCGCACGCCACCGCCGTCACCATCTTCGCGCCGTGTTTGGCGATGCCGCCCGCTTCGTACTGCCGGCCCACCATGAAGCCCGAGATGTTCTGGAGGAAGAGCAGTGGGATGCCGCGCTGGTCGCAGAGTTCGATGAAGTGCGCGCCCTTGAGGGCGGATTCGGCGAACAGGATGCCGTTGTTCGCCACGATGCCGACCGGATGGCCCTGGAGGTGGGCGAATCCGGTGACCAGCGTGGTGCCGTACTCCGCCTTGAACTCCGCGAAGCGGCTGCCGTCGACCAGCCGGGCGATCACCTCCCGCACGTCGTACGGCGTACGGGAGTCCGCCGGCACCGCGCCGTACAGCCCCGCCGGGTCCACCGCGGGCGGTTCCGCGGGCCGCACCGTCCACGGCGGCGCGCCCCGGGCCGGCAGGGTGGCCACGATGTCGCGGACGATGCTCAACGCGTGCGCGTCGTCCTCGGCGAGATGGTCGGTGACACCGGACGTCCGGGAGTGCACCTCGCCGCCGCCGAGTTCCTCCGCGGTGACCACCTCTCCGGTGGCGGCCTTCACCAGGGGCGGGCCGCCGAGGAAGATCGTGCCCTGGTTCCGCACGATCACGGCCTCGTCGCTCATCGCCGGGACATAGGCACCGCCGGCGGTGCACGAACCCATCACCGCGGCGATCTGCGGGATGCCGCGGGCCGACATGGTGGCCTGGTTGTAGAAGATCCGGCCGAAGTGGTCGCGGTCGGGGAAGACCTCGTCCTGCCGGGGGAGAAAGGCGCCGCCGGAGTCCACCAGGTAGACGCAGGGCAGCCGGTTGTCGAGCGCGACCTCCTGGGCCCGCAGGTGCTTCTTCACGGTCATCGGGTAATAGGTGCCGCCCTTGACGGTGGCGTCGTTGGCCACCACCACGACCTCGCGGCCCGAGACCCGGCCGATGCCGGCGATCACCCCCGCCGCGGGGGCCTGGCCGTCGTACATCCCGTCGGCGGCGAGCGGAGCCAGTTCGAGGAAGGGGGAGCCCGGGTCGAGCAGTCCGTCCACGCGGTCCCGCGGCAGCAGTTTTCCCCGGGAGGTGTGCCGTGCGCGCGCCTTCTCCCCGCCGCCGAGCCGCGCGGCGGCAAGCTTGTCACGCAGAGTCGCCGTGAGTGCGGTGTGCGCCTGCGCGTTGGCGCGAAATGCCTCCGATGCCGGATCTGCGGCACTGGACAGGGCGGGTGCTGCCATGGGTCGGCCCCCCGGGTGTTAGCGAGCGTTAACCTGATGACTCCACGTTAACGCTCGCTAACGGGATTGTCTAGACTCGATTTCATGAGTCCGACCAAGGCTGTGGAAAACCGGCGCGAGCAGATCCTCCGAGAGGCCGCGCGGCTCTTCGCCGAGCGCGGGTTCCACGGAGTCGGCGTGGACGAGATAGGGGCCGCGGTCGGCATCAGCGGCCCCGGGCTGTACCGGCACTTCGCCGGGAAGGACGCGATGCTCGCCGAGTTGCTGGTCGGGATCAGCGGGCGTTTGCTGGCCGCGGGCCGGATGCGGGTCGCGGAGACCACGGAGCCCGCCGAGACGCTGGACGCGCTGATCCGCGGCCACATCGACTTCGCCATCGACGACCGGCCGCTCATCACCCTGCACGACCGCGAGCTGGACCGGCTGCGCGAATCCGACCGCAAACTCGTCCGCCAGCTCCAGCGGCAGTATGTGGAGGAATGGGTGGCGGTGGTCCGCCGGGTGTACCCCGGCGCCACCGAACTGGAGGCCCGAGCCGCTGTCCACGCCGTGTTCGGCCTGCTCAACTCCACGCCCCACCTCGGCGCGCAGTCCGGCCTGCCCGACCGCGCCGGGATGGCCGCTCTTCTGCACCGCCTCGCGCTCAGCGCGCTGGACGCCCTCGGCGGCGGCCCTGCCCTGGACAGCGGTGACGACCGGCGGGTAACTTTCTGAGCGCTTGCTTAATTCTCGGATGGGAGGCGCGCTGTGCGTCGTACGGTGTTCAACGAGGACCACGAGGCGTTCCGCGAGACGATACGCGCCTTCATCGAGGCCGAGGTCGTCCCCGTCTACGACGAGTGGCTGGCGGCCGGGCAGGTACCGCGGGAGTTCTACTACAAGCTCGGTGAGCTCGGTGTGTTCGGCATCGAGGTGCCCGAGGAGTTCGGCGGCGCGGGCGAGCGCAGCTTCAAGTTCCAGGCCGTGATCGGCGAGGAGCTGGCCCGCGCCGGTGTCAGCTTCGGCGGCAGCAGCGTGCACGTCGGCCTCTGCCTGCCGTACGTGATGGCGTACGGCACCCAGGAGCAGAAGAAGCGCTGGTTGCCCGGCTTCGTCAGCGGCGAGACCATGTTCGCCATCGCGATGACCGAGCCCGGCACCGGCTCCGACCTGGCCGGCATGAAGACCACCGCGAAACTCGCCGACGACCGCAGCCACTACGTCCTCAACGGCGCGAAGACCTTCATCACCGGCGGCGTCCACGCCGACCGCGTGATCGTCTGCGCCCGCACCGCCCCGCCCACTCCCGAGGACCGCCGCGCCGGCATCTCGCTCTTCGTCGTCGACACCAAGTCCGACGGCTACGCGGTCGGCCGCAAGCTGGACAAGCTCGGCCTGAAGACCTCCGACACCGCGGAGCTGTCCTTCACCGACGTCCGCGTGCCGGTGGAGGACCTGCTGGGCGAGGAGGGCAAGGGCTTCTCCTACCTCGGTCAGAACCTGCCGCAGGAGCGACTCGCCATCGCGGCCGGCGCCCACGCCCAGGCCGCGGCCGCGATCCGCTTCGCGCAGGCGTACGTCCAGGACCGCACCGTCTTCGGCAAGACCGTCGCGTCGTTCCAGAACACCAAGTTCGAACTCGCCGCCTGCAAGGCCGAGGTCGACGCCGCCGAGGCCGTCGTGGACCGCGCGCTCGAAGCCCACGACCGGCGCGAGCTGTCCGCCGCCGACGCCGCCTCGGCCAAGCTCTTCTGCACCGAGGTCGCCGCCCGTGTCATCGACCGCTGCCTCCAGCTGCACGGCGGATACGGTTACATGAACGAGTACCCGATCGCCCGCCTCTACGCGGACAACCGGGTCAACCGGATCTACGGCGGGACCAGTGAGGTCATGAAGTCGATCATCGCCAAGTCGATGGGCCTGTGAACGAGAAACCGACACCCCTGCAGTCCCTGCTCGGCCTCCTCGACCTGGAGCGGATCGAGCAGGACATCTTCCGCGGCTTCAGCCGCTCGGCCGTGGTGCCGCGCGTCTTCGGCGGGCAGGTCGCCGCGCAGGCCCTGGTCGCCGCCGGCCGCACCGTGCCCGAGGAGCGCGCCGCACACTCCCTGCACGCGTACTTCCTGCGGCCGGGCGACCCGGGCGCGCCGATCGTCTACCAGGTGGACCGGATTCGCGACGGCCGCTCGTTCACCACCCGGCGGGTCGTCGCGATCCAGCACGGCCAGCCGATCTTCCACCTGTCGGCGTCCTTCCAGATCCATGAGGACGGCCTGGAGCACCAGGAGGCGATGCCGCCGGCGCCCGACCCCGAGACGCTCCCCTGCGCCGACGAACTGCTGCCGGCCCACGCCGACAAGTTCCCCGATCCGACGGTCATCGACCGGCTGCTCGAAGCGCGGGCCGCCGTCGACCTGCGCTATGTCGAGGACCCGCCCTTCCTCACCGCGGGCGTGCGCCGCGAACCGCGCTCCCAGGTGTGGTTCCGCACCCGTGGCAAGCTCGCCGACGACCCCTTGCTGCACGTCTGCCTGGCCACCTATGTGTCGGACATGACGCTGCTCGACTCGGTGCTCCTCGCGCACGGGCGCGGCGGCTGGGCGGTCGGCGACGTGGTGGGCGCCAGCCTCGACCACGCCATGTGGTTCCACCGCCCCTTCCGCGCCGACGAGTGGCTGCTGTACGACCAGCAGAGCCCGTCCGCCTCGGGCGGACGCGGGCTGGGCACCGCGCGCATCTACACGCAGGACGGCGCGCTGGCCGTGTCGGTGATCCAGGAGGGCCTGGTCCGGGTGCCGTGGGACTGAGGCCGGCGCGCCCCGCAGAGGGCCTCGGTCGGCGATAGGGGGGCGGGGGCGGCGATCGGGGTCGGTGTCCGGGCTCCGACGCTCCCTGGTCCCCGGTTCCTAGTCGCGGGTCTTGCGGGTTCTGGTCCTTCGGGTCCGGGGGTCCGGGCGGTGCCGGCCGCCACCGCCCGGCCGGGGCGCCGCCGGGCGGCGCCGCAGGTCGGCCGCGTCCAGCAGGTAGGAGGCCATCGGCGCGTAGAAGTGCGGCTGCACGTTGTCGTCGAGCGGCACGCTCACCAGGACGCTGCCCTCGGACTCGCCGACGAACAGCGCCGGGTCGTTGGAGTCCGCGAAGCCGACCGTGTCGATACCGCGCGCCCCCGCGCAGCCCGCCCAGCCGTGGTCGGCCACCACCAGGTCGGGCAGCCCCCGCCCGTCGCGCTCCAGGGCGTTGAGCACCTCGGTCATCGGTTCCGGTGAGTGGGTGTGCACCAGGCCGCCACCCCGGTGCAGCATGAAGACACCGCCGAGGTAGCGGATCTCGCCGCCGTCCGCGTACAGGTTCTCCGCCGGTCCGACCACCTGGCAGCCGACCGCCCGCAAGGCCCCGGCAAGTACGTTGTGCACCGCGAACAATCCCGCGGGATGCCCGCTGGCCAGCAGGACCGTTGAGCGGCTCTCCGCCGCCTTCTTCAGCACCTCCGCCATACGGTCCAGGCCGTCGACGGTCAGCTCAGGGTCGATGGTGTCCTGCCCGTGCACGTGCTCGGGGTCGGCGACCACCCCGCAGCGCTCCGCCATCAACTCCAGCACCGCCGACTCCTCGGTCCACCGGTCACCGAGGTCCAACCCGAACCAGAAGTAGCGGTTGCCCTCGGCGAGCTCCCGGTAGTGGTCGAGGTTGTTCTCGCGCGTGGTCGCGACGTCTCCGGCGATCCGGGTGCGTATCAGGTGCGAGACGAGGGCCTGGCGGGTGGGGGTGGCAGGCAGCGGGTCCATGGGCATGGAGACATTCTCCCGCCCCCGCGTCCCGGTATGCGACGTGCCCCGGATCGACGCCGAGGCGTAATCACCGTCGCCGATTGGAGGAAACGTACATTTCGGGGGCCGATGGGGGACCGTAGGGTCGGCGGGCACCGGCCGTACCGAGAAGCGCCGTACCGAACCGCCACACCGAGAAGAGGCAGCCACATGAGCAGCGCCCAGCCGCGCGGCCCCGTCGACTCCTCGCGTGTCCCGCGCTACGCGGGCCCCGCGACCTTCGCCCGTCTGCCCCGGCTCGACGAGGTGGGCAGTGCGGACGTCGCGGTCGTCGGCGTGCCCTTCGACACCGGGGTGTCCTACCGCCCCGGCGCGCGTTTCGGCGGCAACGCCATCCGCGAGGCTTCCCGACTGCTGCGCCCGTACAACCCGGCGCAGGACGCCGCCCCCTTCGCGCTTGCCCAGGTGGCCGACGCGGGCGACATCGCCGCCAACCCGTTCGACATCGGTGAGGCGGTCGAGACCATCCAGACCGCCGCAGACGACCTGCTGGCGACCGGTGCCCGCCTCATGACGCTCGGCGGCGACCACACCGTCGCCCTGCCGCTGCTGCGCGCGGTCGCCCGCCGGCACGGGCCGGTGGCCCTGCTCCACTTCGACGCGCACCTCGACACCTGGGACACGTACTTCGGCGCCGCGTACACCCACGGGACGCCGTTCCGCCGCGCGGTCGAGGAGGGCATCCTCGACACCTCGGCGCTCTCCCACGTCGGAACCCGCGGCCCGCTGTACGGCAGGAAGGACCTCGACGACGACGAGAAGATGGGCTTCGGCATCGTCACCTCCGCCGACGTGATGCGCCGCGGCGTCGACGAGGTCGCCCAGCAGCTGCGGGAGCGGATCGGCGACCGGCCGCTGTACATCTCGGTGGACATCGACGTCCTCGACCCCGCGCACGCCCCCGGCACCGGGACCCCGGAAGCCGGCGGCCTCACCTCACGCGAGCTCCTGGAGATCCTGCGCGGCCTGTCCGGCTGCCATCTGGTGTCGGCCGACGTGGTGGAGGTCGCCCCGGCCTACGACCACGCGGAGATCACCTCGGTCGCCGCTTCCCACACCGCCTACGAGCTCACGACGATCATGGCCCGGCAGATCGCGGCAGCCCGCTGAGCCGTCCGAATCACTCGAAGTGATTACGACCAAGGTCGCACTCATGTGCGACCTTGGTCGTTGGTTTTGTTGCGGGAGGATGAAACGCGCGGTGCGGCGCGTTGGGAGCGTCGGCAGGACAAGCGGCGGCGGGTCGCGGGACGAACGTGGTGGAGGACGGCGTGGCGAAGGCGAGACCGGGGGCAGCGGCTGAGGACGGCCCCGAGCAGGGCTGGCTCCGGAGGCTGAGCGGCTATGCCTGGCGGTACAAGCGCAGCGTGCTGCTGTCGCTCGGCGCGTCCCTCGCGGGCATGGGCGTCACCGCCCTGGTCCCGCTGGTTCCCAAGCTGATCATCGACGACGTCATCGTCAAGCACGACAGGCCGCTCGCGCCGTGGGCCATCGCCCTGGTGGTCGCCGCCGTCGTCGTCTACGTGCTGACGTACCTGCGGCGGTTCTACGGCGGGCGCCTCGCCCTCGACGTCCAGCACGACCTGCGGGACGAGATGTTCCGGTCGATCATGCGGCTCGACGGCCGCCGCCAGGACGAGCTGAGCACCGGGCAGGTCGTCGGCCGCGCCACCAGCGACCTCCAACTGATCCAGGGGCTGCTGTTCATGCTGCCCGTCATGATCGGCAACCTGCTGCTCTTCCTGCTCTCCCTCGTGGTGATGCTCGTCCTTTCCCCGGTGCTGACCCTGGTCGCGCTGGCCGTCGCCCCCGCGCTGTGGTTCATCGCCGACCGCTCCCGCAAGCGGCTCTTCCCCGCCACCTGGTACGCCCAGGGCCAGGCGGCGGCAGTCGCCGGCGTCGTCGACGGGTCGGTCACCGGGGTGCGGGTGGTCAAGGGCTTCGGCCAGGAACAGCAGGAGATGGGCAAGCTGCAGAAGGTCAGCCGCCGCCTCTTCGCGGGCCGGCTGCGCACCGTCCGGCTCAGCGCCCGCTACACGCCGGCGCTCCAGGCGGTCCCCTCGCTCGGCCAGATCGGCATGCTCGCGCTCGGCGGTTGGATGGCCACCCGCGGCCAGATCACCCTGGGCACCTTCGTCGCCTTCTCCACCTACCTCGCCCAGCTCACCGGCCCGGTCCGGATGCTCACCATGATGCTGACCGTCGGCCAGCAGGCCCGCGCCGGAGTCGAGCGCGTCCTCGAACTCATCGACACCCGCCCCACCCTCGACGAGGGCACCAAGACCCTCCCGCCGGGCGCCCCCGCCACCGTCGACTTCGACAACGTCTCCTTCGGCTACAGCGCCCAGCGCCCGGTCCTCGACGGCTTCGACCTGAGCATCGAGCCCGGCGAGACGGTCGCCGTCGTCGGCGCCTCCGGCTCCGGCAAGTCGACCGTCTCCCTGCTGCTGCCCCGGATGTACGACGTGACCGGCGGCGCCGTGCGGATCGGCGGTGTGGACGTCCGCGAGCTGACCTTCGAGTCGCTGCGCTCCGCGATCGGGCTGGTGCCCGAGGACAGCTTCCTGTTCTCCGACACCGTGCGGGCCAACATCGCCTACGGCAAGCCCGACGCGACCGACGAGGAGGTCCTGGCGGCCACCCGCGCCTCCCAGGCCCACGACTTCATCACCGCACTGCCCGACGGCTACGACACGGTCGTCGGCGAGCAGGGCCTGACCCTCTCCGGCGGCCAGCGGCAGCGCGTCGCCCTGGCCCGCGCGATCCTCACCGACCCGAGGCTGCTGCTCCTGGACGACGCCACGTCCGCGGTGGACGCCCGGGTCGAGGCGGAGATCTTCGACGCCCTGCGCCAGGTGATGCGCGGCCGTACGACGCTGCTGATCGCCCACCGCCGCTCCACCCTGGCCCTCGCCGACCGGATCGCGGTCCTGGACGCGGGGCGCCTGGCCGACCTGGGTACCCACGACGAACTCCAGGCGCGCAGCCCGCTCTACCGCGCGTTGCTCACCGACCCCGAGGCGCTCGGCGCCGACGTCGTCGACCTCGACCCGGCCGGCGCCGCTGTGTCGCGGACCGTCGAGCGGTGCGGACACGAGATGGCCGCCGACGGCACCTGCGCCGACCCGGAGTGCCTGCTGCTGGCCGAGGAAGAAGCGGTGGCCGAGGCCGAATCGGTGCGGGACGCGGCCGCGGGCATCACCCCGGAGCTGTGGCCCGAGCACCTCCGGGTGGACGAGGACGACGATCCGTCCGGCGGCGGCACATCGGCGCCGGCGGCCGCGCGCAGGACCGCGGCGGGCCCGGGCGGAATGGCCGGCGCGCTCGCGGGGATGCCCGCCACTCCGGAACTCCTCGCCAAGGTCGCCGCCTTGCCGCCCGCCCTCGACACGCCCGACATCGACGAGGAGCGCGCTCGCTCCGCCGACCAGACATTCGGGCTCGGCAGCATGCTCCGCGGTTTTCGCACCCCGCTGCTGCTCAGCCTGCTGCTCGTCGCGATCGACGCGATCGCCGGACTGCTGCTGCCGGTCCTGATCCGGCACGGCATCGACGCGGGCGTGCGCAGGCAGGCGCTGGACGCGGTCTGGGTGGCCTCCCTGCTCGGCCTGGCACTGGTCCTGCTGCAGTGGGTGGTGGAGTGGGGCTCGACCCTGCTCACCGGCCGCACCGGCGAACGCGTCCTGTACACCCTGCGCGTGAAGATCTTCGCCCACCTGCACCGGCTCGGACTGGACTTCTACGAGCGGGAGCTGTCCGGCCGCATCATGACCCGGATGACCACGGACGTGGACGCCCTGTCCACCTTCCTGCAGACCGGTCTGGTCACGGCGCTGGTCAGCGTGCTGACCTTCGTCGGCATCCTGGTGGCCCTGCTCGCCATCGACGTGCAGCTCGCTCTGCTGGTCTTCGCCACCCTGCCCCTGCTGGTGATCGCCACCTGGGTCTTCCGCCGCAAGTCCGTGCGCGCGTACGAGTCCGCCCGCGAGCGGATCGCCGTCGTCAACGCCGACCTGCAGGAACACGTGGCCGGCCTGCGCGTGGTCCAGGCGTTCCGCGGTGAGCAGCACGGCGCCCGGCGCTTCCTCAGCCGCAGCGACGAATACCGCACGGCCCGGGTCCGCGGCCAGTTCCTGATCTCGGTGTACTTCCCGTTCGTACAGCTGCTGTCCAGCGTGGCGGCCGCGCTGGTGCTGATCGTCGGCGCCCACCGGGTCAACGCGGGCACCCTGACCGCGGGCGCCCTAGTCGCCTACCTGCTCTACATCGACCTGTTCTTCTCCCCGGTGCAGCAGCTCTCCCAGGTCTTCGACGGCTTCCAGCAGGCCTCGGTCTCGCTCGGCCGCATCCGTGAACTGCTGCGCCGGCCCACCACCACACCGCAGGCCCGGGACCCGCGGCCGGTGCACCGCCTGCGCGGCGAGATCACCTTCCAGGACGTCTTCTTCCGCTACGGCGGCGCCGACGCCGAAGGAACCGACGCCCTGGCCGGTATCGACCTGCGGGTGCCCGCCGGCCAGACCGTCGCCTTCGTCGGCGAGACCGGTGCGGGCAAGTCCACGCTGGTCAAACTCGCCGCTCGGTACTACGACCCGACCGGCGGTGCCGTCCTCGTCGACGGCACCGACATCCGCGAGTTCGATCTGACCGGCTATCGGCAGCAGTTGGGCGTCGTCCCCCAGGAGCCGTACCTGTTCGCGGGCACCATCCGCGACGCCATCGCCTACGGGCGGATGGACGCGACCGACGCCGAGGTGGAGGCCGCCGCCCGCGCGGTGGGCGCCGACGGGATGATCGCCTCCCTCGAAGGCGGCTACCTCCACCACGTCGCCGAACGCGGCCGGAACCTGTCCGCGGGCCAGCGCCAGCTCATCGCCCTGGCCCGCGCCGAACTCGTCGACCCCGCCGTCCTGCTGCTCGACGAGGCCACCGCGGCACTCGACCTCGCCACCGAGGCCCTGGTCAACCAGGCCGCCGACCGGCTGTCCGTCCGCCGCACCACCCTCGTGGTCGCGCACCGGCTCAGCACCGCGGCCCGGGCAGACCGGGTCGTGGTCCTCGACCACGGCCGTGTCGTCGAGGACGGCACCCACGAGGAACTCCTCGCCCGCGACGGTCGGTACGCCGGGCTCTGGCGCACTTTCACCGGCGAGGTCCGTTCGGCGGCCTGACCTCCGCCGCCGTGAACCCGTCACCCGGCCTGTCACCCGGCCCGTCACCCAGTCCGGGTGACGGGCCGGGCTACGCGGCCTGCTGCCAGTGCGCCCGGAGCGTGTCGACGGCGGCCGTGATCGACGGCCGCCGCGCCGCGCCCTTCCGCCACAGCGCGTACAACCGTCGCACCGGCGCGGGCTCCAGCCGCAGCACCCGCACCCCCTCGGGCAGCGGCCCCCGGCCCAGCCGAGGCACCAGCGCGATGCCCAGCCCGGCCGCCACCAGTGCGACCTGCGTGCCGTACTCCCCGACCTGGTACGCCATGTCCGGTTCGGTACCGGACTCCCGCAGCGTCCGCACCAGCCAGTCGTGGCACACCGAGCCCGGCGGCTGGCAGATCCACCGCTCCCGCGCGATGTCCGTCCGCAGCACCGACCCCCTTGCCGCCAGAGGGTGTTCGGCGGGCACCAGCACATCGCACCGGTCATCACCGATGACCGCTCGCCCCAGCCCGTCCGGCACGGGGAGCGGCGCGATGTCCCAGTCGTGCGCCACCGCCAGGTCCACCGCGCCCCGCAGCACCAGATCGACCGACAGGTGAGCGTCCACCTCCACCAGCCGCAGATCCAGCACCGGGTGCGCGGCGGCCAACTCGGCCAGCACCGGCGGCAGCAGCCCACAGGCCGCGGTCGGGAACGCCGCCACCGTCAGCCGCCCGCTCGGCCGCCCGCGCTGCTCCTCCAGCGCGACCTCGGCCGACTCCACCACCCGCATCAACTCCTGCGCCGCGGCCACCAGCAGCCGCGCCGCATCAGTCAGCGCCACCCCGCGGCCCTGCCGCTCCAGCAGTACCGACCCGGCCTCGCGCTCCAGCTTCGCGATCTGCTGGGACACCGCCGACGGTGTACCCCAGCGCCGCGGCCGCAGCACCGATCGAGCCGTGCGTGTGCACCGCGTGCAGCGCTCTCAGCCGTCCCAGATCGAGCACGCCCGCGTTCTCCCTTCCCTCTCCTGGCCGACGCCCGTCCGGGCCGGGCCCGTCGCCGACCGGCGCTCCAGCGCGCCCGTACTCCTCGGGCCGCTCAGGCCGACTCCGACAGCAGCCGAACCAGATGCTCCCGCCCGGCCTCCAGCAGACCCGGCAACTCCTCCGCCTGCGGATACCACCTCTTCTCGTACTCCCAGCACAGCCAGCCGTCCCACTCGGCGCGGCTGAGCACCTCGACCGTCTCGGCCAGCGGCAGCGCCCCCTTGCCGAGCGGCAGCGGCGTCCGATCCTCCGTCGAGGCGATGTCCTTGACCTGTACATAGCCCAGGTAGGGCGCCAGCGCCGGGTACGTCGAGGACGGCTGCTCCCCGGCGAGCCACGTGTGCATCACGTCCCAGATCGCGCCCACGGCGTGGTGCCCGACGGTGCCCAACACCCTCGCCACGTCGGCGCCGGACCGATGCGAGTCGTGTGTCTCCAGCAGCACTCGGACCCCTCGGTCGGCCGCGAGGGGCGCCACCGCGGCCAGCCGCCGTTCTGCGAGGGCGTCCGCCTCGGCGGCGGCCAGGTCGCCGCCGCCTGGGAAGACCCGGACGAAGGACGCGCCCAGGTCCGCGGCCAGGTCCACCGCGGCCTCTACCTCGGCCAGCACCGGACCGTCCTCGCCGGGTGCCGCCATTTTCGCGTAGGCGGCGACAGTGAGAACGGCGATGTCGGCCGCCGCGAACTGCTCGACCACGCTGGCACGTTCACCTGCGGAAATCCCCGGGTGGACCGGTTCTTCCTCGCTCGCGCGCAACTCGACGCCGTGGTAGCCATGGTCTGCCGCGAGCCGTACGACCTGCTCGATGGGCAACGCGGGAAGTCCGAGGGTGGAGAAGGCGAGTTTCATTCGCCGGACACTAGGCACGGGCCCGCCCGCGGTCAACCGGGGTCAGGTATCCCTGAGTCGCCGTGCCGCCTGCGTATCACGCCTGATACGACCTCCTTTCGGCTGTGGCCTCGGCTTCGGAGCGGCTTCCGGATTCGGCTACAGGGCCAGACGCCAGTCCTGGCCCATCAGCTCCCGGCCGAAGCTGCGGTGCGGTTTCTGGGCGACCAGTTCGAACCCGGCCCGCTCGTAGATCCTTCGGGCGCCGGCCAGCACGTCATTGGTCCACAGGACGAGTTCGGTGTAGGCGGCCTGGCGGGCGAAGGCGATGCACGTGTCCACCAACCGCCCACCTATCCCGTGGCCACGCGCTGCCGGATCGACCAGCAGCAGTCGCAGCCGCGCGGTATCGGGCGCGTCGTCCCGCATGCAGAACACACATCCCGCCCGCTCGCCGTCGAGTTCGGCCACCCACATCGCCTCGCGCTGCGGATCGTGGTCCGACGCGTAGTCCGCGACGATGCGCGCGACGAGGGTTTCGTAGTCCTCGTCCCAGCCGTATTCCGCCGCGTACACCGCGGCGTTGCGCTCGATCGCCCACCCAAGATCGCCCGGGCGGGGGGCACGCAGGGTCACGCGCGGGCCGGTGGTGATCCGGTGGTCGTCGTGCAGGATCTCGCGGACCGTGCTCATCGCATCGGTCAGCCGGGGCCGGTCCTCCGGGGCTATCCGGCCGACCAGGGAGCCCACGGCCTCCTGCGAGCGCTCCTCCAGCAGCGAGGCCGCTTCCTTCCCCCGTGCGGTCAGCTCTATCCGCTGCCTTCTCGCGTCCTGCTCGGAGGGCCTGCGGGTGACGAGCTGCCGCTCCTCGAACTTCGACAGCATTCGGCTGAGATGGCCCGCGTCGAGCGACAACTCCATCCGCAGGTCAGCAGCGTCGGTGCGCCGCGCGTGCGCGAGTTCGTACAGCACGCGAGCCTCGGTGAGCGTGAACGGTGTGTGCAGGTGGCGGCTGTAGTCGAGCGCGCCGATGAGGTTGGTGTAGAACCGGTTGAACTCGCGGATCTCCTGAACTGCCATGACGACCTCGGCCTTCCGTAATTCCTTTGCCTGAGTCAAAGGTATGCCCGTGCCGAGGCTGTGCGGAAGTCTCTTTTTCCAGCCTGTGGATAACTTTCAGCGAGCGGTGGCCGCCGGCGGTGCGGTGGAGCTGCGGACCATCAGCTCGGTGGTCACGGTGGCGACCGAGCCGGGCGGCGGGGCCGACCGCCCCAGTACCAGCCGGCCGGCCCGCGCGCCGGCCTCATGGAGCGGGATGCGGACCGTGGTCAGCGCCGGCGAGGCGTCCGCAGAGAACGGCAGGTCGTCGAAGCCCGCCACCGAAATGTCGCCGGGCACGCTCAGCCCGCGATCGCGCAGGGCGGCGCACACTCCGAGCGCCGCCGTGTCGTTGGCGGCCACGATCGCGGTCACCGTGGGGTCCTTGCGCAGGAGTTCCAGCGCGCCGTCGTAACCGGAGGAGCGGTCGTATCCGCCGTGTACGACGGGTTGGCCCGGGATCTCGCCGGGGTCTGCCCCGTTCGAGGTCTGCGGCGCGAGCCCGTAAGTGGCCAGCGCCGCGCGGTGGCCTTCGAGCCGGTGCCGTGTCGTGCTGCGCTCGATCGGGCCGGCGACGCAGCCGATCCGGCGGTGCCCCAGTGACAGCAGGTGCTCGGTCAGTCGCCGCGCCCCGCCGCGGTTGTCGAAGGCGATGGTCATGATGCCCGGCGCGGTTTCGGGCAGCGGGGGGCGACCGCACAGCACGATCCGGGTGCCGGAGGACGCCAGCCGGGCCAGCCGGGTGGCCACCGCGGCGGTGTGCCGCTCATCCTCGACCGCGCCGCCGGTCAGCACCACGCCGGCCGCGCGCTGGCGTTCGAGCAGGGTGAGATAGGTGAGTTCGGACTCGGGTGATCCACCGGTGTTGCAGACGACCGCGAGCTTGCCGCCGCTCGGGGGGTTGCCGGGACCGGCGGCGATCTCGCGCTGCAAGGCGCTGGCGATCAGGCCGAAGAAGGGGTCTGCCACGTCGTTGACGAGGACGCCGACGAGATCGGAGCTGGCCGCCGCGAGTGCCCTCGCCTGCCCGTTGACGACGTAGTCCAGCTCCGCCACGGCCCGCCGCACCCGTTCCCGGGTGCTGCCGGCCACAGGGTAGTTTCCGTTGAGCACCCGGGAGACGGTCGCCGACGACACTCCCGCGCGCGCCGCGACGTCGGCCAGTGTCACTGCCATATCGGTCCTGACCTCCTTGTGCGGCGGCCGGGATCGTGACCACCCGGCCCGGCGTCGTACGGCCGCCGACCACCGCGGCACATGCTCTCACCTCGATGGCGCGCGCGGCAGCGGCACCATCCTCGAATGGTCCACCATGCCAGCAAGCGCTTACATTCGCATCCAGGAGAGGGTTGTCCATCGCCACCCTTGCAAGCTAGCGTGACGCGGAAGAAAGCGCTTGCTATACGTGAGTACCTCACAGCCGGCCTTCGCGCCCCACCCCCAACCGCTCAGGAGAGGCCCCCATGACACGCAAGACCGTGCGGATCGCCATGAACGGCGTCACCGGACGCATGGGCTATCGGCAGCACCTGGTCCGATCCATCCTCAGTCTGCGCGAGCAGGGCGGCCTCGACCTCGGCGACGGCACCGTTCTGTGGCCGGAGCCGATCCTGGTCGGCCGCCGAGAGCACGCACTGCGCGCGATCGCCGAGCAGCACGGCATCGAGCACTGGACCACCGACCTCGACGCCGTGCTCACCGACCCCTCGGTCGAGATCTACTTCGACGCGCAGGTGACCTCCGCCCGTGAGGAGGCCGTCAAGCAGGCCATCGCGGCGGGCAAACACATCTACTGCGAAAAGCCGACCAGCACCACGCTGGCCGGGGCTCTTGAACTCGCCAGGCTCGCCAACGAGGCCGGCGTCAAGCACGGAGTGGTGCAGGACAAGCTCTTCCTGCCCGGCCTGCGCAAGCTCCGACGCCTGGTCGAAGGCGGCTTCTTCGGCCAGATCCTCTCCGTCCGCGGTGAGTTCGGCTACTGGGTCTTCGAGGGCGACTGGCAGAGCGCACAGCGTCCGTCGTGGAACTACCGCACCGAGGACGGCGGCGGCATCGTGGCGGACATGTTCCCGCACTGGGACTACGTGCTGCATGAGTTGTTCGGCCGGGTGCGCAGCGTGCAGGCGCTCGCCACCACGCACATCCCGCAGCGCTGGGACGAGCAGGGCAAGCCGTACGACGCCACCGCGGACGACGCCGCCTACGGCGTCTTCGAGCTGGAGGGCGGTGCGATCGCGCAGATCAACTCCTCCTGGGCAGTGCGGGTCAACCGGGACGAACTCGTCGAGTTCCAGGTGGACGGCACCCATGGCTCCGCCGTCGCAGGTCTGCGCAACTGCCGCGCCCAGCACCGCTCGGCCACCCCCAAGCCGGTCTGGAACCCCGACCTGCCCGCCACGGAGTCCTTCCGCGACCAGTGGCAGGAAGTGCCGGACAACGCCGACTTCGACAACGGCTTCAAGGCCCAGTGGGAGCTCTTCCTGCGCCACGTGGTGCTCGACGAGCCGTGGCGGTGGGACCTGCTGGCCGGCGCCCGAGGCGTGCAACTCGCCGAACTCGGCCTGAAGTCCTCCGCGGAAGGCCGCCGCTTCGAGGTCCCGGAGCTGTCGCTGTGACCATCCTGCTGCCCGACGTGTCGGGTGAATCACGCGCCTACCAGCCCAGGACGGAGTCGGTCGTCCACTCCGCCGGCCTGCCGCTGCGCAGCAGGGTGGTGTACTCGGCGGCCCATGTCGTCGCCGACCCGCTGCGCACCGCCGCCGACGCACCCGCGGCCGTCGACTGGGACGCGACCCTCGCTTTCCGCCGCCACCTGTGGAGCCATGGGCTCGGGGTGGCCGAGGCGATGGACACCGCACAGCGCGGGATGGGCCTGGACTGGCCGGTCGCGGCGGAGCTGATCCGACGATCATCCGCCGAGGCGCGTGCGGTGGGCGGCCGGATCGCCTGCGGTGTCGGCACCGACCAACTCGCCGGTCCTGCCGCCTCCGAGGTGACCCTGGCCGAGGTCACGGCTGCCTACGAGGAGCAGCTGGCGGTGGTGGAAGCGGCCGGCTCGCAGGCCATCCTCATGGCCTCGCGCGCCCTGGCCGCCGTCGCCAAGGGGCCGGACGACTACCTGGAGGTCTACGGGCACCTGCTGCGGCAGTCCGCGGAACCGGTGATCCTGCACTGGCTCGGCCCGATGTTCGACCCCGCGCTCGCCGGCTACTGGGGGAGCGACGACCTCGACGCCGCGACCGAGACGTTCCTGGAGGTGATCACCGCCCATCCGGACAAGGTCGACGGCATCAAGATCTCGCTGCTCGACGCGGACCGCGAGGTCGCGCTGCGCCGCCGCCTGCCGGAAGGAGTGCGCTGCTACACCGGCGACGACTTCAACTACCCCGAGCTGATCGAGGGCGACGACGAGGGCTTCAGCCACGCCCTGCTCGGCATCTTCGACCCGCTCGCACCGCTGGCCGCCGCCGCGGTCAGCGCACTGGACACGGGGGACGGGGCAGGGTTCCGCGGGCTGCTGGACCCGACCGTCGGCCTGTCCCGGCACCTCTTCGAGGCGCCCACCCGCTTCTACAAGACCGGTGTGGTCCTGCTCGCCTGGCTGGCGGGACACCAGGAGCACTTCACCATGGTCGGCGGCCTCCAGTCCGCGCGCTCCCTCCCGCACCTCGCGCGGGCGTACGAACTCGCCGACCGGGTCGGGCTGTTCCCCGACCCCGCACTCGCCGAAGCCCGGATGCGCGGGCTGTTGGCCGTATACGGAGTGGACGCATGACCGAGACCCAGGCCGCCGCACAGGGCCTTGAGCGCCTCAGCATCAACCAGGAGACCCTCAAGCAGTGGTCACTGCCCGAACTCGCCGAGGGCTGTGCGGCTCTCGGCATCACGTCGGTCGGGTTGTGGCGCGCGCCGGTCCAGGAGTTCGGCGTGCGGGACGCGGCCGCGCTGATGAGCGACCACGGGATCAACGTCACCTCGCTGTGCCGCGGCGGCTTCTTCAGCGCGTCCGACCCGGCACGCCGGGCCGAGGCGCTGGACGACAACCGTGCGGCGATCGACGAGGCAGCCGTGCTCGGCACCGGCACCCTGGTGCTGGTCTCCGGAGGTCTGCCCGAGGGCGACCGCGACATCGCCGCCGCCAGGGAGCGGGTCGCGGACGCGATCGGCGCGCTCGTGCCGTACGCGGCGGAACGTGGTGTGCGGCTGGCGATCGAGCCCTTGCACCCGATGTTCGCCTCGGACCGCTGCGTGGTCTCGACCCTGGGCCAGGCCCTGGACATCGCGGAGCGTTTCGCGCCCGAACACGTCGGCGTCGTGGTGGACACCTACCACCTGTGGTGGGACGACCGTGCGGAGGCGGGGATCGCCCGGGCCGGTGCGGGCGGCCGGATCGCGTGCTTCCAGGTCGCGGACTGGGTGACGCCGCTGCCCGAAGGGGTGTTGCTCGGACGCGGACAACTCGGTGACGGCTGTGTCGATCTGCGGGGATTCCGCGCGCGGGTCGACGAGGCCGGGTACCGGGGACAGGTGGAGGTGGAGATCTTCAACCCCGCGTTGTGGGCCAGGAAGGGCACGGAGGTGCTTGCGGAGGTCGCGGAAAGGTACCGGCAGCACGTGCTCTGAGAAGATCTTGGAATTTTGTCGTCCGCGGTACAACCCTTCCTCCACCTGGCGTGTCGTACATGGCATCAGGGCTCCTGGAGGGGGTTCAAGGAGCCCGGCTGGTACGCCCGAGGGGGGCTTCGGGAGTACAGGGGGAGGGAAGAGGGGTCCGGCTTCGGCCGGGCCCCTCTCCGCTTGTCCCTGCTTGCCATCGGGGTTGTCCACAGCCGCACGGGTGACCGACGACGCGGTGTCGGTCACTGCGAGTACCTTCGGAGCAGATCACCGACCGGCCCGAAGGGAGCCCGCAGATGGGTGAGGCGCCGCACCTTTCGGTCCTGGAGGGCGTCCTCGAGCGGATCACGTACGCCAACGAGGACAACGGCTACACGGTCGCGCGCGTCGACACCGGCCGCGGTTCCGGCGATCTCCTCACGGTGGTCGGTGCCCTGCTCGGCGCACAGCCCGGCGAGTCCCTGCGGATGCACGGCCGATGGGGCTCCCACCCGCAGTACGGCAAGCAGTTCACCGTGGAGAACTACACGACTGTCCTGCCGGCCACGATCCAGGGCATCCGCCGCTACCTCGGCTCGGGGCTTATCAAGGGGATCGGGCCGCGCATCGCCGAGCGCATCGTGGATCACTTCGGTACCGACACCCTGGAGGTCATCGAGACCGAGGCCGCCCGCCTGGTCGAGGTGCCGGGACTCGGGCCGAAGCGGACGAAGTTGATCGCCGTCGCGTGGGAGGAGCAGAAGGCGATCAAGGAGGTGATGGTGTTCCTCCAGGGCGTGGGGGTGTCCACGTCGATCGCCGTGCGGATCTACAAGAGTTACGGCGACGCCTCGATCTCCGTGGTGAAGAACCAGCCGTATCGCCTTGCCTCCGAGGTGTGGGGCATCGGGTTCCTGACCGCGGACCGACTCGCCCAGGCGGTGGGCATCCCGCACGACAGCCCTGAGCGGGTCAAGGCCGGTCTTCAGTACGCCCTTTCGCAGGCCACCGACGGCGGCAACTGCTTCCTGCCCGAGGAGCGGCTGATAGCCGATGCGGTGAAGCTGCTCCAGGTGGACATCGGCCTGGTGATCGAGTGCCTGGGGGAGTTGGCCGACGAGGAGGGGGTGGTGCGTGAGCGCGTGCCGTCGCCCGACGGCGACGGCGAGCCGATCAAGGCGGTGTACCTGGTGCCGTTCCATCGCGCGGAGATAGCGCTCGCCGCCCAGGTGCTGAGGCTGCTGCGCGGCCCGGAGGACCGTATGCCGTCCTTCCAGGACGTGGCCTGGGACAAGGCGCTGTCCTGGCTCGCTGACAAGACCGGTGCCGATCTCGCCCCCGAGCAGCAGGAAGCGGTGCGGCTGGCGCTCACGCAGAAAGTGGCGGTGCTCACCGGCGGTCCGGGCTGCGGCAAGTCGTTCACGGTGCGCTCAGTGGTTGCCCTCGCCACGGCCAAGAAGGCCAAGGTGGTGCTTGCCGCGCCCACCGGCCGGGCTGCCAAGCGGCTCGCCGAGCTGACCGGAGCCGCCGCGTCGACCGTGCACCGCCTGCTGGAACTCAAGCCGGGCGGCGACGCGGCCTACGACCGCGACCGGCCGCTCGACGCGGACCTGGTGGTGGTCGACGAGGCGTCGATGCTGGACCTGCTGCTGGCGAACAAGCTGGTGAAGGCGGTGCCTCCGGGGGCGCACCTGCTGTTCGTCGGCGATGTGGACCAGCTGCCGAGCGTGGGCGCGGGGGAGGTGCTGCGGGATCTGCTGACACCGGGCGGGCCGGTCCCGGCAGTGCGGCTCACCCGTATCTTCCGCCAGGCCCAGCAGTCCGGTGTGGTGACGAACGCGCACCGGATCAACTCGGGGGTGCCACCGGTCACCCAGGGGCTGGCCGATTTCTTCCTCTTCGCCGAAGAGGACTCGGAGGAGGCGGCCAGGCTGACAGTGGACGTGGTGGCCCGGCGAATTCCGGCCAGGTTCGGTCTCGACCCGCGCCGCGACGTCCAGGTGCTCACTCCCATGCACCGCGGCCCGGCCGGCGCGGGCGTGCTCAACGGACTGCTCCAGCAGGCCGTCACGCCGGCTCGCCCCGATGTGGCCGAGCGCCGGTTCGGCGGGCGCACCTTCCGGGTCGGCGACAAGGTCACCCAGATCAGAAACAACTACGACAAGGGCGCCAACGGCGTCTTCAACGGCACCGTGGGGGTCGTCACCAGCCTCGACGCGGTCGAGCAGCGGCTGACGGTGCGGACCGACGAGGACGAAGAGGTCGGCTACGACTTCGACGAGCTGGACGAGTTGACGCATGCCTACGCGGTCACGATCCACCGTTCGCAGGGCAGCGAGTATCCGGCAGTAGTGATCCCCGTCACTACCGGCGCCTGGATGATGCTCCAGCGCAACCTGCTTTACACCGCCGTCACCCGGGCGAAACGCCTGGTCGTGCTCGTGGGTTCCCGTCGTGCGATCGGGCAGGCGGTGCGCACGGTCTCCGCGGGTCGCCGCTTCACCGCTCTCGACCATCGGCTTGATCTGGGCGCAAAATAGGCACTCCGTGCCACTTTTCGGCCCGATGGCCGACCCCGAGTGCACACCCCAGTGCCAAATGGGGGACAGTGGACCTAGTCAGGGCACCTCGAAGAAGAGGCAAAACCGTCGGTGAGGGAATGACGTGAGCGACAACTCTGTAGTACTGCGGTACGGGGACGGCGAATACAGCTACCCCGTTGTGGACAGCACCGTCGGCGACAAGGGCTTCGACATCGGCAAGCTGCGTGCCGACACCGGGCTGGTCACCCTGGACAGCGGCTACGGCAACACCGCGGCGTACAAGTCCGCGATCACCTTCCTCGACGGTGAGCAGGGCATCCTGCGTTACCGCGGGTATCCGATCGAGCAGATCGCCGAACGCGGTTCCTTCCTGGAGACCGCGTACCTGCTGATCAACGGTGAGCTGCCGACCGTCGACCAGCTCTCGGAGTTCCAGGGCCAGATCACCCAGCACACCCTGCTGCACGAGGACGTCAAACGGTTCTATGACGGCTTCCCCAGGGACGCCCACCCGATGGCGATGCTGTCCTCCGTGGTCAGCGCGCTGTCGACGTTCTACCAGGACAGCCACAACCCGTTCGACCCCGAGCAGCGCGACCTGTCCACGATCCGGCTGCTCGCCAAGCTGCCGACCATCGCGGCGTACGCGTACAAGAAGTCCGTCGGCCAGCCGGTGGTCTACCCGCGCAACGACCTGGGCTACGTCGAGAACTTCCTGCGGATGACCTTCTCCGTCCCGGCCGAGGAGTACGAACTCGACCCGGTCGTGGTCAGCGCCCTGGACAAGCTGCTCATCCTCCACGCCGACCACGAGCAGAACTGCTCGACGTCCACGGTCCGGCTGGTCGGCTCCTCGCAGGCCAACCTGTTCGCCTCGATCTCCGCCGGCATCAGCGCGCTGTGGGGGCCGCTGCACGGTGGCGCGAACCAGTCGGTGCTGGAGATGCTGGAGCGCATCAAGGCCGAGGGCGGCGACGTCGACTCCTTCATCCGCCGGGTGAAGAACAAGGAAGACGGCGTGAAGCTGATGGGCTTCGGGCACCGCGTCTACAAGAACTTCGACCCCCGGGCGAAGATCATCAAGGCGGCGGCGCACGACGTCCTCTCGGCGCTCGGGAAGTCCGACGAGCTGCTGGACATCGCGCTCAAGCTGGAAGAGCACGCGCTCAGCGACGACTACTTCGTGTCGCGCAAGCTCTACCCCAACGTGGACTTCTACACCGGCCTGATCTACCGGGCGATGGGCTTCCCGACCAGCATGTTCACCGTGCTGTTCGCGCTCGGGCGGCTGCCCGGCTGGATCGCCCAGTGGCACGAGATGATCAAGGAGCCCGGCTCCCGCATCGGTCGGCCGCGGCAGATCTACACCGGTGTCGTCACCCGCGACTACATCCCGGTCGAGGCCCGCTGACCTGGGCACACGCACAAAGAGAGCGCCCCGCGACGGATCCCCCCACGGGTCCGGCACGGGGCGCTCCCGTTTCCCGGAGCGGATCCCCCCACGGGTCCGTACCGGGCGTTTTTCGGCGGCTGCGCCAAGCCGGGACGATAGGGCCGGGAGGGCCGCTCAAGCTCCCCGGCGTCGCCCCGGCGACGCAACTCGATCCATCCCCCAAGACGGACCGTACCTCAACCCCCCGCACCGGCTCCGCCGGGGGCCGGTGTTCAAGACATAAGACCCACGAAACACCGTAATGGTTACGTTCCAAGTGGTGTGATCTACGTCTCTTTGGTGAAGGTGTTTTCGCAGGCTACCCCGCGCGCTGCCGGTCCAGCGCGATCCCGTAGCGTGCTGTTTCTCCTCGAGGGGCGGAGCACATGGCAGAGAACGGGACAGCGGTCCGGGACATCGTGGTGACCGGTGGCGGCACGGGCATCGGCCTGGCCATCGCGATCCGGTTCGCGGAGGACGGCCACCGCGTCACGATCGTC
This sequence comes from Streptomyces sp. NPDC088194, assembly GCF_040702025.1. Classification (NCBI taxonomy): domain Bacteria; kingdom Bacillati; phylum Actinomycetota; class Actinomycetes; order Kitasatosporales; family Streptomycetaceae; genus Streptomyces; species Streptomyces sp. NPDC088194. The sequence goes on from NZ_JBFBIV010000009.1 coordinate 120,993, forward strand.
GGCCGCCGCCGCGAGGTGCTGCACGCCGCCGCGGACGAGTTGCGTACCGAACGCGGCCTGGATGTCACCCCCGTCGTCTGCGATCTGGCCGATCCCGACGACGTGGAGGCGGTCCTGTCGCAACTTCCCGAGCGGGTCGACGTCCTGGTCAACAGTGCGGGCAGCCGTGAGCTCGCGGTCGGCGCCGGCCCGCACGGGCTGCTGGCCCGCTGGCGCGGCGACTTCGAGCGGAATGTCCTGACGGCGGTGCTGCTCACCGAGTCGTTGCGGGACCGCTTCACCGACGGCGGCCGCGTCGTGACGGTGACCTCGGTCGCCGCACTGCGCGGCGGTGGCTCCTACGGGGCCTCCAAGGCCGCTCTGCACGCCTGGAACCACTCCCTGGCCGCCCAACTCGGTCCGCAGGGCGTCACGTGCAACATCGTGGCTCCTGGGACGGTGGCGGGCACCGAGTTCTTCGGGTCGCGGCTCAATGACGCCGAGCTGACCCGGCGCGCCGGGCGCACCCTGGTCGGCCGGGTCGGGCGGCCTGCGGACGTTGCGGCGGCAGTGCTCTTCCTGGCCTCCCCGGAGGCGGGCTTCGTCACCGGGGAGATCCTCCAGTGCAACGGCGGCGAGTTGCTCGGGCGCTGACCCTGGGTCTGGGCCCTGCCGGGCCGGCGCGCCCTGGCCCCTGGCCCCGCCTCGTCTCCGGCGCCCGGGTGTGTTCGGCGGCGCGGTCTGCTCCTCGCACCAACTCGATCCCGCCACCTCACCGAGCGTCTCCACCCACAGGAGTAGGACCGCTGCGCCCCGAGGATGAGATTTCCGGGGAATCGGCGGAGAAGTGCCCCTACACCGCCAAACCCGCTTGCCGTGCCCCCGGAACCGCTGTCAGCGTTGATTCCAGGGGGTGGGAAGAGGGGCGGTGATATGGACGTTGCACTGAACGTGTCGTCATTGGACTTCACCTCAGGTCTCGCCGAGCACCTGCGGGGTGGCAACGTCTTCTGGGCGTACGCGCTGCTGGCCGCGACGACGGCTCCGCCGCTCGTACCCAACGCCGTGTTGCTCGTCACCGGCGGTGTGATGGCGGCTGAGGGCCGCCTGGACATCGCCCTCGTGCTTCTCGTGGTGGCGGGCAGCGCCGTCCTCGGCGACATGCTGCTGCACCGCGCCGGACGCGCGCTCAGCGGCCGGGTGCTGCAACGCATGCGCCGCCGGCCCCGCCAGGCGGCCCTCCTCAAATGGGCGGCCCTGCGCATTCAGCGACACGGGGTGCCCTTCGTCATAGGCGTCCGCTTCCTGCCCAGTGGCCGGGTGATAGGCGGCCTGGCGGCGGGCGTCGTACGCTATCCGGCTCGGCGGTACGCGATCGGTGCGGGCGTGGCGGAGGCGGTGTGGGCGTCATATTCGGTGGGGGCCGGATACATCAGCGGTCGGGCCGCCTCGAACTCGTTCTACGCGCTCTCCCTGGGTCTCGGCATATCCCTGCTGGTCGCGGGGGTCGGCACGATCGTCCAGTGGGTCTCGCGCGGCCGGGACCGCAGGCGCGGTGAAACCGCCCGGCCCTCCCCCGTCGTGGCGGCGTCCCTCGTGGCCGGCGTGGGTGGCGGTGCGGCCGGCGTCGCGACGGCTGCCGGTGGTTCTGGCAGCACCTTGGCTCCGAACCCGCTCCCGCCCCCCACACCGGCCGCAGCGGCTTCCTCGGTGCCCGTCCCACCCGAGCGACCACCGCCCCTCTCGGTGCCGACTGAGGGCAGGGAGATTCTGCCCTCCCCACTGCCGCCCCCGGACAATGACGCGGATGACAGTTCCTGTCCGCTGACCGGGCGCGGTACGTAGCCATGTCCGGGCCGGGGCGCACCCCCGGCCCGCGCGCGGTGCGTCCTTGTTGCCGCCGCGGGTCGGGCCGTCCCGTGGGGCTCAGCCGGGGTCCCGGCGTCCCCTGTTACCTGGGCGCCTGGCGCTCCACGACCGAATCGTGTCCGCGTACCAGAAGGGCTTCCCGCCCCGCACCACGTCGGGGTCCGGCAGGTGCCCGTGTTTGCGGTAGGAGCGCACGGTGTCGACCTGCACGCGGATATGGGCTGCGATGTCCGCGTACGACCACAGAGTCCGATCGGTCATGAAGAACCTCCATGCGACAGGGATGTCGATCAGCACCTTCGTCCGGTCAACGACGGGGTGCGACGACCGCATGCGGTTGTTGATCTTCTGTGACACGGAACCCGCGTAACGGTGACATCCCAGGTCACCGCAGGTACGACTGAAGTGTTGATCACACCGGAACTGTTATCGGTCACTCGTTCGAGTCAACCGCAGGTGCGGATCGTTTCGGGTCGGCGAGGTTGCGGGAGGCTTCGAGTGCGGGACGATCTCGCTTCGTTCGCTTCAGTCCTTCTGCTCGGGCTCGCCGGCCACGACTCGCAGCATGTGGGCGGCGGTGGCAGTCATCGCGTCGCGTGCCGGGCGCAGGTAGCGGCGCGGGTCGACCGCCGTGGGGTTGGCTGCGAGATGGTCGCGTACGGCGGTGGTGAAGGCGATGTTGAGTGCCGTGCCGATGTTGACCTTCGACATTCCTGCGGCGACCGCCCGCCGCAGTTCGCCGTCGGACACACCGGACGAGCCGTGCAGGACCAGCGGCACGCCCACGGACTCGCGCAGCCGGCCGATGAGTTCGTGGTCGAGGTGGGCAGTGCGCTCGGTCATGGCGTGCGAACTGCCGACCGCGACGGCCAGTGAGTCCACACCAGTGGCGGCGGTGAAGGATGCCGCTTCCGCCGGGTCGGTGCGCACTCCCGGGGCGTGCGCGCCGTCCTTGCCGCCGACCTCGCCGAGTTCGGCCTCCACCCACACCCCGTGGGTGTGGGCGAACTCGGTGATGCGGGCGGTGGCGCTGACGTTCTGCTCGTAGGGCAGGACGGACGCGTCGAACATCACCGAGGTCACGCCGGCGGCGACCCCGGCACGGAGAAGCGCCTCGTCCTCCACGTGGTCCAGGTGGAGGGAGACGGGCACGGATGCCGCTGCGGCGACGGCAGCCGCGCCGGCGAGCACACCGTCGAGGCGGCCGCCGTGGAACTTCACGGCGTTCTCGCTGATCTGGAGGATGACGGGCAGGCCGGTCTGCTCGGCGGCGGCGGTGATCGCCTCGGCGTGCTCCAGGGTGATCACGTTGAAGGCGGCCACGCCACCACCGGACGCGTGGGCGGCGAGGACGAGTTCGGCGGTGGCGGCGGTCGGCATGCGGGCTTCCTCGGGGTCCGGGTCCCCCTGGGCGGCGCGGGGACCGGTGGGTCGGCACGGAACGTGCCGACGGTTCGGGCGGGTTGATCAGCCGTGGGAGCGGCGGACGGGAGGTGCGGAGCGGGTGCGGACGGAATCGGACGGATCGTCAGCGGTGGAAGGGAGGTGGGTGGTGATGGGACTCACGAGAGGATGACCGAGCGGGTCAGGTTGCGCGGGCGGTCGGGGTCGTAGCCCTTGGCCTCGGCGATCGCGACGGCGAGGCGTTGGGCGCGGATCAGGTCGGCCAGAGGGTCGGCGGCGGGCCGGTGCTCGAGGTGACCGCCGACGGCGGCGACGTTCGCGGCCAGGCCCTCGGGCAGCGGGCCGAAGGACCAGGCGACGCGGCCGGGGCCGGTGATGCTGATCGGACCGTGGCGGTACTCCATGGCCGGGTATGCCTCGGTCCAGGCGCCGGCGGCCTCGCGCATCTTCAGCGCGGCCTCCTGGGCCAGGCCGTAGGTCCAACCGGTGCCGAGGAAGGTGATCTGCTCGGCGGCGAGTGCCTCGGATGCCAGTTCGTCGCTGACGGCGGTGCGGGCATCGGCGATCGCGGTGGTGAGGTCCTCACCGAGGTGGGCGCGGAGCAGGGCCAGCGCGGTGGTGGCGAAGCGGGTCTGCACCACGGACTGCTCGTCGGCGAAGTCGAGGACGACGATCTCGTCGGCGGCCTGCATCACCGGGGTCTTCGGGTCGGCGGTGATGGCGGTGACCGGAGTGGAGCCGAGCAACTGCTCGCAGGCCCTGAGTACTTCGGTGGTCGTGCCGGAGCGGGTGATCGCGAGCACCCGGTCGTAGCTGCGGCCGAGCGGGAACTCGGAGGCGGCGAAGGCGTCGGTCTCGCCGTGCCCGGTGCTCTCGCGCAGGGTGGCGTAGGACTGGGCCATGAACCAGGACGTGCCGCAGCCGATGACCGCGACCCGTTCGCCGCGGGCCGGCAGCTTGCCGGACTGCCCCGGGGCGAGGTCGGCCGCGCGCTGCCAGCAGTCGGGCTGGGTGGTGATCTCGGTGGTGGTCAGGGATGGGGCGGCCATGCGGGCTCCTCGGGCAGGGCGGGGCGCGGTGGTGCGCGGGCGGGTGTCGTGCGCGTACTTCGGTCAGTGTAGATGATTGATTCTGCTTGAAGAGAGGGTGTAATGAACAAGAGTGTGCAGTTCGGTGTTGTCATGCCGACCACGCGGGGATCAAAGGCGGCTCGACGGGAAGCGGCGGGGGCGGGCCGTGGGCTGCACGGTCGACGGTGGACCGGAGATCGCCTTGCGGCGGTCGGGTCTCCGCCGCGCGGGCGAGGCCGCGTGGCGGCGGTCCGGACCAGGGGAGCTGTTCGAAGGATGCTCGGGCGAACGGATGCTGGGGGAGGAGAAGAAGGGCGAACGCGCCTTGTTCCGCGAGTGGTTGGCGGCGGTCGAGCAGCGGTCATCCGATGGCTCGGCCGAGATGAGCTGCTGGGCGCAGCGGCCGCGTGGCATCGCGGAAGGCCGTCGTCGTCGGAGGGAGGACGAGACGCTGCTGCCGGCCGGGTCGGCGAAGATGCCGGCGGGGTGGCGGGGGCGGTCGGACGATGGTGCGCGGGCGGGGGCGCGGCAGCGCGGCGGCGTGGGTGCCGTGGATCGCCGGTGGGGTGGCGCCGGTGGGGGCGAGGGGGATCGGCGGGCCCGGCCGCCCGCGCGACGGTGTTTGTCGAACCGCCGGTGCTGGAAAGTGCGGTGCGGGGGCCGGGCCCGGGCTTGGAAGGGGGAGGGGCGCGCGTCAGCTTTCGGTGAGCTCGTCCGTGGCGATCCGCCCCGCCTTGGCGCTGCGCAGCAGGAAATCGGCTATCAGCGCCAGTTCATCGTCGTCGTACCCCGCGCACACGTCGTCCATGGCGTGGCTGAGGCCGGAGAGGAGGTATGCGATCTCGGCTTCCTTCTCCTTGATCACTTGGACGAGTATCGCCCGGCGGTCGCTCGGGTTGGGGGTGCGGACCACCCACCCACCGCGTTCCAGCCGGTCCAGCACGCCGGTGAGCGTGGCCGGATGGAGCCCCGCGCGCCGGGCCAGTGCCGTCGGGCCCGTCGGGCCGTGCCGGCTGATCAGGTCCAGGCACTCCAGGTCGGCGTCTCGGAGGTCCAGGTGCGCGCCTACCTGGTGGTTGAGTAGCGTGAGCTGCACATTGAGGTCCCGCACGTGCTCCTTGATGCGGTTCGTCAGCCGTCTGCGTCGCCGGGCTGTCGAAGTCGCCCCGGACAGTGTGGAGTCCATACGCAACGATCCCTCGCATCGTTTGCTTGCTCGCCGGGGTGGCCCATGACCGCCCGCGCGATCGCCCCGGCGGCGAGCGCGATGCCGACAGGTGCTCGAAGCCTGCCGGGGGCAGCTCAGGCGCACACCTTCTCACACCGCTCATTCACGCTCGTAGCCCTTTCGGGCAAACCATGCCCGTTCCTGCTCACCTGAGTTCGGGTTCGCGGGAGGGGAGATGCGCTGGTGAAGAGGAGGGGAAGGGGAGGCGATCGCGACGGTCCGCGGGGACGCTCCTCGTCGGCCGGAACTCGTCCACGGCGCCGGCGGTGCCGGGACGGGCCGGGGTGGCGTTTCCGTCGGAGAGTGGGGCGGTCGCCCTTCGTTCCAGGGCGCGTGAGGGTGGTGCGGGTCGGTCAGGCGGCGTGCCGCTGCGGCGGGGAGTCGGCTTTTGGGGCGGCTGTCCGGTCGTATTCGGTCACGGCCCGGTCGGTTTCGCTGCCTCCGGCTTCATCCTCGGCCGCGTCCACGGCCAGCTCGGCTCCGACGACCTCCGCGCGGATCGCCGAACAGGACCGGCTGATCAGTCGTGACACGTGCATCTGGGATATGCCGAGCTGGTCGGCGATCATGCTCTGGGTCATTCCGCGGAAGAAGCGGAGGTAGAGGATGTGACGCTCGCGTTCGGGCAGGCGGCACAGCTGCGGCTTGACCGCCTCGCGGTCGAGGACGACGTCGAGCGCGGGGTCCGGGGCGCCCAGCGTGTCGGCCAGTGACATGGGCCCGGTGTCCATCGGCTGCCGGCACTGCGCGTCCAGCGACAGCGAGCTGAAGCTCTCGAGTGCCTCCAGGCCGGCGGCGGCTTCCTGTTCGGTGAGGTCGGCGTGCTCGGCGATCTCGGCCGCGGTGGGTTCCCGGCCCGGTCGGCTCTGCGCCAGTTCCTGGTGCGCGGCCCGCACCCGGGCCCGTAGTGCCTGCACCCGGCGCGGTACGTGCACCGACCACATGCAGTCGCGGAAGTGCCGCTTGATCTCGCCGTCTATGGTCGGCACCGCGTAGCTCTCGAAGGCGGTGCCGCGCGCCGGGTCGTACCGGCTCACGGCCTTGACCAGGCCGAGTGCGGCCACCTGCCGCAGGTCGTCCAGTGACTCGCCGCGGTTGCGGTAACGGCCGGCCAGGCGGTGTGCCATCGGCAGCCAGTCCGTGGCGATCTCCTGGCGCAGCCGTTCCTTGGACGCGCCGTCCGGCAGCCGGGCGAGGCGGCGGAACGCCTCGGCGGTGTCGGGGGCGTCGTCGTGCGGATGCCTGCCGCGCGGGGAAGCGGGTGTGTGCGCGGGTGTGGGCATGGACGCGGGGGTGGAAGCGGAGACGGAAGGGGACATCGATCACCAGCTCCTCGCACTACGACCCCGCGGGGCTACGGTCGGTCACCGCCGGGGAGGGGGCCGAATGGGGTGTGCCCGGTCACCGATCCGACAAACCACCGTAAACAGGTAAAATAATCCAGTCATGTACAAATTGGTGTTGCGTGGCTTCGTTGCGCCCCATCCCGAACGGCGCCCCTGTCCGCTCCTGACCGGGTGCCTTCCGGAGCGGCGCCGCACCCGGCGGCCCGGGCGGCTACCGCCCCCGTGTCCCGCAGCCCCGCGGGGCCGCCGAGCCTCGGCTCAGCCGTAGAGCACCGGGTTCAGCGGTGACGCCGGGACGCCGCCCACCTTCGTGCCCGGCAGCCACATGGCCAGGTCGGATCGCTGGAAGTCGTTCGTCGGCTCGGCCACGGTGATGTCGGCGGCCATGTAGATCACGGTCATCACCCGACGGGCGATCGCGGAGCGGTTCGGGGCGGCCCGGTGGAAGGTCCAGCCGCCGTGGAAGCTGGCGTCGCCGAGACGGTAGGGCGTTTCCTCCACCGGGAAGTCCTGCGTGGCGAGTGCCTGCCGCAGCGCGCGTTCGGAGTCGTCGCTGATCGGCAGGTCGCGGCCGAACGCGAAGCGGTGACTGCCCGCCGCGAACGACAGCGGACCCATCTCGGCGGGCGTTTCCTGGAGCGGCAGCCACACGGTCACCGTCCGGTCGCTCGACAGCGGCCAGTAGTACTGGTCGGCGTGCCACGGGGTGATGCCGCCGCCGGGCTCCTTGTACAGCGCCTGGTCGTGGTAGAGGCGTACCGACGGAACGCCGAGCAGTGCGGCGGCGATGCCGGCCAGTCGCCGCGAGAAGACCAGCTCGCGTACCTTCGCGCTGTGCTGCCACAAGTTGGTGACCTGGAGGAACGCCTTGCCGTACGTGTCGCGTTCGGCCAGCGGCAGGTGCTGGGTGTTCAACTCCACGACCTTGGCGGTGATTTCCGGTTCATATGCCTCGACGGTGCTGGCGGCAAGCACGCCGGACAGCTTGGCGAAGCCCTCCTCGTGGAACCGCCGGACCGCGGCCGGTTCGATGGCGTACGGAGTGCTCAGGTCTTCCTCGGGCGTCGGCGTCATGCGGCAAGACTCCCGTCCGGCGCCTGACCGGGCCACGCCTGAGATGGCCGGTTCTGGTACTTTCCTGCCCGCCGGATGTCCCGATGCACGCCGACAAGGGCATGTGAGTAGCATGCGCGCGGTATTCGAGTACGTCGTCCCCACCGCACCCCTGAGCTGGAAGCTCTTCGCGCGCCGCGAAGCCCGCTTCGACTTCCAGTGGCACTTCCACCACGAGTACGAGTTGACGCTGATCGTGCGCGGCAACGGCACCCGCATCGTCGGTGACTGCGTACAGCCTTACGGGCCGGGCGACTTGACGCTGATCGGCCCGGAGATGCCGCATACGTACGTCTCGACGCCCGGGCAGGTCGGGCGGGTCGGACCGGTCGGGCAGGAGGCGGTCGTCGCGCAGTTCCGGCGGGACTTCCTCGGGCCCGACCTCTTCGACCGCCCCGAGTTCGCCGATGTGGCGCGGTTGCTCGAACGGGCCGCCCGCGGGCTCCACTTCCCGTCGCGATCGGCCGCGCCGGCCGAGCGGGTGGAGCCGGCCGGGCCTGGCGGGCGGACCGAACCGTTCGATCCCACTGGTCTCACCGCCCTGCCCACCCTCCCGCCACCAGAGCGCACCCTCGCGCTGCTTCGCCTCCTCGTCGACCTGTCCACCCGCGAGCCGGCGATCCCGCTGGCCGGCGCCCGGCACGTGCCCGCCCTCAATCGCACCTCTGGCGACCGTGTCGACGCGATCGTGCGGCTGTTGCACGCGTGCTACACCCGCTCGATCGGCCTGGACGAGATCGCCGGGGCCGCCCACATGTCACCCACGTCGGTGAGCCGCTTCTTCCGCCGCACCACCGGCATGACCCTCACCGACTACCTCAACCGCCTGCGGATCGAGGTGGCCTGCCATCTGCTGCGCGACACCGACCGGCGGGTCGCCGACATCGCCGCTGACTGCGGCTACGCCAACCTCGCCAACTTCAACCGCAGGTTCCGCCAGTTCAAGGGGCTGCCGCCGCGGGAGTACCGCGCCGGGTTCCGCACGCCGTAGCGCGTCGGCCCCGGGGGCGTATCCGGATCACTCCGGAACCGGGGCCCAACGCCCCTGCCGACGGGACGACTTCGGCGCAGACTGGGCGCAGCGGTACGGGTCCGCGACGTGAGCCGGGGCGGCGGCGGAGATGGCGTCAGGGGCGGAGCCGGGGCGACGAACTTTGCCAAGCCGAGTCCAGGATTTCGCCTGGGCTGTGGTGATCACCGCGAGGACTCGTGATGTCCTGTACATGTCATATCGGACAACCCCCACGCGAGGTGCGCATGTCCCGCCCGCACATCCGTCCCGCCTGCCTGCTCGCGGCCGCCGCCCTGGTCGCGGGCGCGGCCGGCGCCGTCGGCACGGCAGGAACCGCCGGAGCCGCCACGACCGGAGCCGCCACGACCCGGGCCGGCGCGAACGGAGCCGCCACGACGACCACGGCCGCCGGACCGTCCGCCGCCACCCCCTCGGCGGTCACGTACACCCTGGTCACCGAGCCGTCCGCCGGTTACGGCGCCATCTACGACCTGATCGGCTCGGCGACGACCAGCATCGACCTCACGATGTACGAACTGACCGACACCACCGCCGAGCACGACCTCGCCGCGGCCGCGGCCCGCGGGGTGACGGTCCGGGTGATCCTCGACCAGAACCTGGAGAAGTCCAACAACACCGCGGCGTACAGCTATCTCAACGCCAACGGCGTGCCGACCCACTGGGCCTCCACCAGCTACGCCGCCACCCACCAGAAGACCCTCACGGTCGACGACGCCACCACCGCCATCATGAGCGGCAACCTGACCAGCCAGTACTACTCCACCAGCCGCGACTTCGCCGTCATCGAGAACAACTCCCTCGACGTCAAGGCGATCGAGAAGGTCTTCGAGGCCGACTACGCGGGCACCGCGATCACCCCCACCGACGGCGACCACCTGGTGTGGAGCCCCACCGACGCCCAGTCGAAGATCCTGGCGATCATCAACGGCGCCACCACCAGCCTGTCGGTGGAGAACGAGGAGATGGGCTACGCCACCGTCGTCACCGCGCTGGAGAACGCCGCCAAGCGCGGCGTGAACGTCGAGGTCACCATGACCAACGACGACAACGAGTACGCCGACGAGTTCGACGCCCTCACCACGGCCGGCGTCCACGTCCGCACCTACGCCTACACCGCGTCCCTCTACATCCATGCCAAGGCGATCGTCGCCGACTACGGCACCAGCGCCGCCACCGTCGACGTCGGCTCCCAGAACTTCTCCAGCGCCTCCCTCAACAAGAACCGCGAACTCGGCTTCATCACCACGTCCGCACCGATCATCTCCGGTATCAACACGGCACTCGCCTCCGACTACGCCGGCGGCACCGCCTGGTCCTGACCCCCGCGGGGACGCACCCGGCCCGCCCTTCCGCAGTGACCGCGGCCCCACGGCCCCGGGATCACCGGGAGGGAGGGCCGGCCGGCGCCTGGTTCAAGCCGCTGGTCGGTGCGTGGATCAGGCCGTCTGGCCGGCGCGTTGGCGGTCGCGGACGCGGGAGCCGAGACGGTTGGCGACGAAGGGGCAGATGATCCAGAGCACCCATCCGTAGGTGGTCGCGAAGAAGACCGGGATCGAGAGGGCGAACCCGATGGTGACGCCGTGCAGGTCGCGGCCGTCGCCCGGGCCGGAGGGTGCCGGGGCGCCTCCTGTGCGCAGGTGCTGCTCGGTCAGGCGGCGGGTCGCCGCGAGCAGCGCGAGGCCGGCGATCACCTGCAGGAGTGCGTAGAACCCGAAGCGCAGGGCGTGCGTGGCGACACTGTCGTGATCCTCCGTGGTGAGCATCTTGGTCGCGAGCGGGTTCAGGACGATCATCAGCAGCCAGAGCATGTTGATCGACCGCAGCGGCGCGTCGACGCGGGCGACGGCGCGGTGGACGCGGTGGTGCCGGCCCCACGACGCCGAGATGACGGCGAAGCTGATCAGGAACGCCAGGTAGTGGCCGTCGTTCGACTGCCCGTGGGCGCCGCGCGGTCGACCTCACCTGCCGCCGGAATCGGACGGCGCCGAGCCGCGGGGGAACCGTCGGTTCCGGAACGCGGCGGTGGCATCGGACCTACGGGCGATCGGGCGTCAATCGGCCTGTGTACGGGGCGAGTTGTGCTGTGGCCCCTGATCCGAGCTGAGCCGGTGAACGCTCTTGCGCACGGAGCGACTTGGGTCTGCGGGAGAATTCCCCCGACGACTCGCCGCAGCCGGAACCGGACCGGGCCGGGCCGGGGCCGTTCCCGTCCGGGATCGGACGGGCGCCGGAGCGGGACCGGACCGCGAACGGACTGGACAGGAGCTGACGCGATGGCCACCGCCGACCTTGACGGAGTCGCCCTCCACTACGAGGTGAGGGGCACGGGACCGCGACTGCTGTTCCTCAACGGGTCCGGCGGGACGCTCGCCGAGGCGGCGCCCCTGATCATCCCCCTGACCAGCCACTTCGAGGTGGCCGCCTTCGACCAGCGAGGCATGGGCCGGTCGGCGCCCGCCGCCGGGCCGTACGGCATGGCCGACCTCGGTGCGGACGCGGCGGCGCTCGCCGACCACCTCGGCTGGCCGACGTTCCGGCTGCTCGGCTTCAGCTTCGGCGGGATGGTCGCCCAGGAACTTGCCGTCACCCGACCGGGCCGGGTCGAGCGACTGGCGCTGCTGTGCACGTCGTCCGGCGGCCGCGGCGGTTCCTCCTTCCCGCTGCACACGCTGGGCCAACTCCTCCCGGGCGAGCAGGAGACCCGGTACGCGCGCCTCCTCGACACCCGCTTCACCACCGAATGGCTGGCCGGCCACCCTGGCGACCGCGCTCTGGTCGCCCCGATGCGCGGTCGGCTGACGTCGGACAAGCCGGACCGGATACGGCGGGGCGAGGACTTCCAGTTGCGTGCCCGGGCGGACCACGACGTGTACGACCGGCTCGCGGCGGTCACCTGCCCGACGCTGGTCGCCGCCGGTCGCTACGACGGCATCGCGCCGGTCGCCAACAGCGAGGCCATCGCCCGGGCCGTTCCTGACGCCGAACTGCGGCTTTTCGACGGCGGGCACCTCTTCCCGTTCCAGGACCCCACCGCGCTGCCGGCGATCGTCGACTTCCTCTCCCGGTGACCGTCCGCCGGAGCGGGGGCCCGCCCGCGTCACCGCCGCCGACATCGTGAGCCGGCGGCCGCACGGGCGGCATGATCCGGGAGGTAGCCGGAGCAACCGAGGCAACAGCCGCCTCAGGGGCTGAAACCAGCCATCCGCGGCAACGATTCACCGGAGTCCACACCCCCGCAAAAGCGAAAAAGAAGGATAAGGTGACCGCTGGTAGCCGCCCCTCGGTCCTTCCGCGTGGTGCCCCCGGCAGGACTCGAACCTGCGGCCAAGTGCTTAGAAGGCACCTGCTCTATCCACTGAGCTACGGGGGCCGGACAGTGGCCGCGGCTGTCTCCGCCCCTGGGTGGTTCCGTGACCTCGTACCGGGGTCAAGGATAGGGCGACAGATACCCGCTGCCGCGTGCTTCACCCGCGTGACACGTTGTGGAGGTTCGGTGAAGCGGTCCGATAATCCCAGGTGGCCGCGGAAGCCGCATCGCTTTTGACGGGTCGAAATGCTGCTGTTGTGCACTCGTTATGCCGGTGGCTCATTCCGCCCCCTGGCTCCCGTGCGTCCCATCGGGGTCTCGTAAGACGCGAATAGGGCAAATCGTCTCGAATAGGCTTCGAAATCACGCCAATGTGGGGCATTGTGCCATTGTGGTGATCTTGGACGTACGGCCCGAGCTGCTCGATGCGCTGTCCGCACTGCGTGACGGTGTCGACGCCGCACGCTTCCCCTTCCCACTGCCCGGGGCCGCCCGGGCCCGCCGAGCCCGTCAGGAACTGCTGACCCAGCTCGACGACTACCTCGTCCCCCGACTCAAGGCACCGGAGGCACCGCTCCTGGCGGTCATCGGCGGCTCCACGGGCGCCGGGAAGTCCACCTTGGTCAACTCGCTGGTCGGCCGCCGCGTCAGCCCCTCAGGAGTGCTACGGCCCACCACCCGCACCCCGGTGCTGGTCTGCCATCCCGAGGACCGGGCGTGGTTCGCGGACCCGAGGGTGCTCCCGGGACTGACCCGCATCTGGTCGGTGCGCCAGCGCTCCCGCGCGGACGAGGACGGCCAGGACCGCTCCGACGCCGAGCGCCACGGGTCCGAGCGGGCCGAACTCCGCCTGGAAGCCGACGACTCCCTGCCCCGCGGCCTCGCCCTCCTCGACGCCCCCGACATCGACTCCCTGGTCAGCCACAACCGCGAACTCGCCGCCGAACTCATCTGCGCCGCCGACATCTGGATTCTCGTCACCACCGCCTCCCGCTACGCCGACGCCCTCCCCTGGCACCTGCTGCGCGCCGCCAAGGAGTACGACGTCACCCTCGCCACCGTCCTCGACCGGGTGCCGCACCAGGTCGCCGACGACATCAGCCGCCACTACGCCGCCCTGCTCACCAAGGCCGGTCTTGGCGACGTGCCCCGCTTCACCGTCCCCGAACTGCCCGAGTCCGCCGCCGGAGCCGGGCTGCTGCCGCAGACTACCGTCGCCGCGCTGCGCGCCTGGCTGGCACACTGCGCCGAGGACCCGGCCGCCCGGCAGCACGCCGCCCGCCGCACCGCCGTCGGCACCCTCGACTCGCTGCGCGGCCGACTGCCCGCCCTGGCCGCGGCTTCGGCCGCCCAGCACGCCGCCGCACAGCGGCTGACCCGCGCCGCCGAGGACGCCTATGAACAGGCCGCGGCCCGCGCCGCCGCCGCCGTCGAGGCCGGCAGCCTCCTGGCCGGAGAGGCGCTCGCGTACTGGCAGGGCTATCCGGCCTGCGGCCCAGACGCGCTGCAGCGCGCCCTGGCCGAGGAACTGGCCGCCTTGCTGCGCACCGAGACCGACGCGGCCGACGACCGTGTCGCCGAGGCGTGGCGGCATGAGCCGGCAGGTGCCGCCCTGCTCGACGAACCCACCGCTCGCCCCGACCGCGACCGGGTCGCCGTCGCGGCCCGCATCGACAAGGGCGTACGCCGCTGGAGGCGCGGCCTGACGGACCTCGCCTACGCCGAAGCCCGGGCGTCCCGCTCCGCCGACCGGCCGGCCGCCGACCCGGAGGACGTCGCCACCCTCCTGGCCACGGTGCTGCTCGGCGGCAGGTCCGGCCGGCCCGCGGGCGAACGGCTGGCCGAAACGCTCGGTGCCCAGGCCGCCGTCCGGCTGCGCGATGCCGCCCGTGCCCTGCTCGACGACGCTGTCGCCGGGCTGCTGTCCCGTGAACGCGAACGCCGGCTCGCCCCCGTGGACGGCTACGACGTCACCGCCGGTCAGCAGTCCGCCCTGATCGCCGCTCTGTCCGTACTACAGAAGGAGAGGTGACCCGGTGGCCACCAGCCCCTCGGCCCTGGACGTCCCGAACGCATCCGCCGAGCCGTCGGTGGTCGACCCGCTGACCGTACGGGTCGAGGCGCTCGGCGAACTGCTCGGCCTGTCCAGGACCCGGATCAGTCCGGATGAGCTGGCCGAGAGCAGCGAACTGCTCGCGCGGGTCGGTGAGCGGCGGCGGCTGTCACTCGACCACACCGTGGTGGCCATGGCCGGGGCGACCGGCAGCGGAAAGTCCACGCTCTTCAACGCGCTGACCGGGCTCGAACTGTCCGCCACGGGTGTGCGCAGGCCCACCACCTCACGACCGGTGGCCTGCGCGTGGCAGCCGGAGCGGGCAGCCGGGCTGCTGGACCGGCTGGGCGTGGCCCCACAGGACCGCTACGCGCGCTACGGGTTGCGGGACATGTCAGCGCCCGCTCCCGCGGAGACGGGGGCGGAAAGGGAGCTGGAGGCACGGCCGCAAGGGCGCCCGGAGCGGCAGGAGCACGAACTGCCGTGCCTGCCCGGTCAGTCCGGCGCACCCGATGGCGCTTCCCACTGTTCAGTTGGCGACGGCGCCGAGGCCGGCGGGGACCTCGGTGACGTCAAGGAGCAGAGCCTCGACGGGCTGGTGCTGATCGACCTCCCCGACCACGACTCCGCCGCCACCGGCCACCGCGAGCAGGTGGACCGCCTGCTGCGGCTGGTGGACGTCGTCGTCTGGGTGCTGGACCCGGAGAAGTACGCCGACGCGGCACTGCACGAGCGCTATCTGCGGCCGCTGGCGGGGCACGCCGATGTCACCGTGCTGGTGCTGAACCAGGTCGACCGCCTCCCGGGGGACACGGCCGACCTCGTCCTCGACGACCTGCGGCGACTGCTCGACGAGGACGGGCTGGCGGTCGGCGAGCACGGCGAGGCGGGTGCCGTCGTGCTCGCCGCCTCCGCACTCACCGGGCAGGGCGTGCCGGACCTGCGCGCCGTGCTGGCCCAGATCGTCTCCGAACGCGCCGCTGCGGGGCGGCGGCTGGCGGCGGACATGGACCGCATGGCGAGCGGACTCCAGCCGCTCTACGTCGGCGAGGGCGGCGCCGGGCTCACCGATCCGGCGCGCGAGGAGTTCGTCGACCGGCTCGCGGACGCGGTGGGAGCGGCCGGTGCCGGTCAGTCGGCGGAGAAGGAATGGTCGAGTGCCGCGTGGGACGCCTGCGGCACGCCGTGGAGTCGACTGATGGGAGAACGGGCCGGCTCTGCGGGCTGTTCCCGTTTCGTCCACAAAATGACCGGTTCACTCGGTCGGCGTACAAATGGGCCGCGGTGGGCCGAGGTTCGGCCGCCCGCGCAGCTCGCGAAGGAGCAGAGCGGTCCGTCCGGGCTGCGGCCGACGGCCTCCCGGCCGGTGATCGACGAGGCGGTGCGCGGACTTTCCGCCGACGCGGCCCGCGGACTGCCGGTGCCGTGGGCGAGAGCGGTGCGGGACGCGGCGCGGCGCGGCGGGGAAGGACTTCCGGCGGCACTCGACGCCGCGGCGGTCCGGGCCCGGCCGCGTACGCCGGAACGGCCCGGCTGGTGGTCGGTGGCCGCGGCCGTCCAGTGGCTGCTGATGGCTCTCGCGCTGGCCGGAGTGGTCTGCCTGAGCGCGGTCGGATCGGGCTCTCTGGACATGTCGTGGTGGCCGCCGCTCGTCACGGTCGCGGTGGGCGGGGTCGGCGGTCCGCTGGTCTCCGGGACGTGTCGGATCGCCGCGCGGGGACCGGCCAGAAGGTACGGACAGGCCGCCGAGCGGCGGCTGCGGGACGCGGCGGCGGACTGCGGCCGGGCCCGCGTGCTCGAACCGGTCGCGGCCGAGCTGATGCGCTACCGCGAGGTCCGCGAGCAGTACGCGGTCGTGGCCGGCTCCGCGCCGGCGTCCGCCCGGCTCCTGCCGGCGGGCAGGCCGTCGGATCGGCGGACCGGCGAGGTGCCGGCGCCGACCGGAAACCGCGGGGATCGCTTGTCTCACTCGTCCGAGTGACGAAGTTATCCACATCCGGCGAGTTATCCACAGTTTCCGGATCTTTTTTCCTCGGTCGTCCGATTTCGCGCACGATGGTCTTGTCGCGTTCCGCAGGGGAGCGCGGCGGACGAAAGGAACGCGCGATGAACGAGACCTTGGTGACTGTCGTGGGAAATGTGGCGACCGAGCCCGAGAGCCAGGTGACGGCCACCGGCCTGATCGTCACCCGATTTCGGCTGGCCACCACCACGCGCCGCTGGGACGCCGAGCGCGGAGCGTGGACCGACGGCGCGACGAGCTTCTACACCGTGCGCGCGTGGCGGAACCTCGGGAGCAACGTGAAGGAGTCGGTCTGTCTCGGTGAACCACTGCTCGTGCAGGGCAGGTTGCGGATCAGGCAGGACGAGAAGGACGGCCGGCGCTACCTCGCGGCTGAACTGGAGGCAGTGGCGATCGGACACGATCTGGCCCGCGGCGTGGCCCGGTTCAGCCGTTCCGGCGGGGGTGGCGGGGTGAGCGCGGCCGCACGGGCGGAAGCGCGCGCGCCGGAACCGGAGTTGACAGCGGCCGGGCCCTGAGTGGCTGCCGCGTGAATGCGCCCCGGCATTTCTGGCGTGAATTGCGTCAATGATTTATCGACAATGACGGAAACATGTCCGTGGTCGCGTAACGATTGAGATTCGAATGCCGCTCAGGCTGCTCTCGGCTGTGGTCATGCCATCTGCGGTTCCTAGGATTTCGGCGTTCGTATGCACGGGGGCTCGGCACAGGCGGGGCCAACCCTCATCACGACCAGGCGCCCCGCCCGGAGGGGAAAACTCATGTCCAAGACCTACAGGCGGGGCGCAGCCCGTCTCGCGGCGGCCGGCGTCACCGCCGGCCTGCTCGCGGTCGGCGCCTTCGCCGGAGCGACCACGGCCGGCGCCGACAGCGGCACCGGCTCGGCCGGCGACACCGCGTCGTCCGGTGGCGCGACCGGCACACTCGGCGATCTCGTGCCGGGTATGTACGGTGGCGCGACCGTCACCAGCAAGGACGGCAAGCCCGCGGCGGAGCAAGCCGGGCTGTTCAAGCTGAGCCTCAGCGACGGCACGACCGTCTACACCTACTGCATCGACCTCTACAACGGCGCCGACACCAGCGGCAAAGCCGCCTACCATGAGGTCCCCTGGAGCGCGACGTCCCTGACCCAGCAGGGCCGGGACAAGGACGTGGCCGGGAAGATCACCTGGATACTCCAGCACTCCTTCCCGCAGGTCAACGACCTCGACGCGCTGGCCAAGACGGCGGGATCGGGGTCGCTGACCAAGGAGACCGCCGCGGCCGGCACCCAGGTGGCGATCTGGCGGCTCTCCGACGACCCGAAGGCGGCCGCGGACGATCCGGCGGCGGAGAAGCTGGCGGACTACCTCGACCAGTCCGCGCAGGCCGTAGCGGAGCCGTCGCCGTCGCTGGAGCTCACTCCGTCCTCGGTGTCCGGCAAGTCCGGCGGGCGGATCGGCCCGGTGACCGCGCACACCAGCGCGAGCGGGGCCCAGGCGGTGCTGGCCTCCGACGCGCCCGCCGGCGTGAAACTGGTGGACGGTGACGGCAAGCCGGTCACGTCGGTCTCGGACGGCAGCCAGCTCTACTTCGACGTGCCCGCGGGCACCAAGGAGGGCGGCACGTCGGTGACGGTGTCGGCGACCACGAGCGTGCCGGTCGGCCGCGCCTTCGCGGGCACCAACTCGAAGGACGGCGGGTCGAGCCAGACCATGATCCTGGCCGGCACCAGCCAGACCGAGATCAAGGCCACGGCAGCGGCCACGTGGGCGGACCAGGGCCCGATACCGGCGCTGACCGCGCAGGTGAACTGTGCCAAGTCCGGTGTGGACGTCAGCGCCACCAACAAGGGCGACGAAGCCTTCACCTTCACCCTGGAGGGGAAGACCTACACCATCGCCCCCGGCAAGTCGCAGACGATCACGGTCCCCGTCGCCGAGGACCAGGGCTACAAGATCGACATCGCGCTGCCCGACAAGTCGGTGAAGACCTTCAAGGGCGTGCTGGACTGCAAGGCGGCCACGCCGCCCCCGACCCTGCCGGCCAACCAGCCGAGCCCGGCGTCCGGGACCGGCAACCTTGCCGAGACCGGTAGCAGCAACTCCACCCCGCTGATCGCGGGCATAGCGGTCGCCCTCGTGGTGGTCGGTGGGGGAGCGGTCTTCTTCTTCCGCCGCAGCGCCAAGAAGAACTCCGCCACCTCGTAGGACCGTAGCCGGGGAACGGCAGCCGGACGGGCGGTCCCACCCGTCCGTCCGGCTCCGGGCCACGGTCCCGGCCGCTGCCGTCGTGCGGGGCCGGGACTGCGGGCCTCGGCCGGGGCAGGGGCTGACCTACCCGTTCGCCCCGGTGGGTGGACGTACGGCAAGATGGGGCGTATCTGCCCTCACGCGGCGGAGCCGCACATTGGCCCTTCTCGATTGCCGGACGGTTTCTCTTGGCTGAGTACATCTACACGATGCGCAAGACGCGTAAGGCGCACGGCGACAAGGTCATCCTCGATGATGTGACGCTGAGCTTCCTGCCGGGCGCGAAGATCGGTGTGGTCGGCCCGAACGGTGCCGGTAAGTCCACCGTGCTGAAGATCATGGCGGGGCTGGAGCAGCCGTCGAACGGGGATGCGTTCCTGTCGCCGGGCTACAGCGTGGGGATGCTGCTCCAGGAGCCGCCGCTGGACGAGTCGAAGACGGTCCTGGAGAACGTGCAGGACGGCGTCGCGGAGACCAAGGCGAAGCTCGACCGGTTCAACGAGATCGCCGAGCAGATGGCGACGGACTACTCCGACGCGCTGCTGGACGAGATGGGCAAGCTCCAGGAGCAGCTCGACCACTCCAACGCGTGGGACCTCGACGCGCAGCTCGAGCAGGCGATGGACGCGCTGGGCTGCCCGCCCGGTGACTGGCAGGTGACGAACCTCTCCGGTGGCGAGAAGCGCCGGGTGGCACTGTGCAAGCTGCTGCTGGAAGCGCCTGACCTGCTGCTGCTGGACGAGCCGACCAACCACCTGGACGCGGAGTCCGTGCAGTGGCTGGAGCAGCACCTGGCGAAGTACCCGGGCACCGTGGTGGCCGTGACCCACGACCGGTACTTCCTGGACAACGTCGCGCAGTGGATTCTGGAGCTGGACCGCGGCCGCGCGCTGCCGTACGAGGGCAACTACTCGACGTACCTGGAGAACAAGGCTTCCCGGCTGAAGGTCGAGGGGCAGAAGGACGCCAAGCGGCAGAAGCGCCTGAAGGAGGAGTTGGAGTGGGTCCGCTCCAACGCCAAGGGGCGGCAGGCCAAGTCGAAGGCCCGACTGGCCAGGTACGAGGAGATGGCCGCCGAGGCGGACAAGATGCGGAAGCTGGACTTCGAGGAGATCCAGATTCCGCCGGGCCCGCGGCTCGGGTCGGTGGTGGTCGAGGTGGACCACCTGCACAAGGCGTTCGGCGACAAGGTGCTGATCGACGACCTGTCGTTCACCCTGCCGCGCAACGGCATCGTGGGTGTCATCGGGCCGAACGGCGCGGGCAAGACCACGCTGTTCAAGATGATCCAGGGCCTGGAGCAGGCGGACACCGGCAGCATCAGGGTCGGCGAGACGGTGAAGATCTCGTATGTCGACCAGGGCCGGTCGAACATCGACCCGAAGAAGACGCTGTGGGAGGTCGTCTCGGACGGCTTGGACTACATCAACGTCGGGCAGGTCGAGATGCCGTCGCGGGCGTATGTGTCGGCGTTCGGCTTCAAGGGCCCGGACCAGCAGAAGCCGGCCGGGGTGCTCTCCGGCGGTGAGCGAAACCGGCTGAACCTCGCGCTGACCCTCAAGCAGGGCGGGAATCTGCTGCTGCTGGACGAGCCGACCAACGACCTCGACGTGGAGACGCTGTCGTCGCTGGAGAACGCGCTGCTGGAGTTCCCGGGTGCGGCGGTGGTCGTCTCCCACGACCGGTGGTTCCTGGACCGGGTGGCGACGCACATCCTGGCGTACGAGGGCGACTCGAAGTGGTTCTGGTTCGAGGGCAACTTCGAGTCGTACGAGAAGAACAAGGTCGAGCGACTGGGTCCGGACGCGGCGCGCCCGCACCGGGCCACGTACAAGAAGCTGACGCGCGGCTGATGGCGCGGCACGTCTTCCGCTGCCCGATGCGCTGGGGCGACATGGACGCGTACGGCCATGTCAACAACGTGCTGTTCCTGCGGTATCTGGAAGAAGCGCGGATCGACCTCATGTTCCGGCTGGCGGATCGGGAGGGCGGCGGGACGTTCGCGGGCGGTTCGGTGGTGGCCAGGCACGAGATCGACTACCTGCGGCCGCTGGTGCACCGGTACGAACCGGTGGCGATCGAGACGTGGGTGGAGAGCATCAACGCCGCGTCGATGACGGTCAGGTACGAGGTGAAGGACGAGGACGCGGTGTACGCGCGGGCGGCGACGGTCGTGGTGCCGTATCTGCTGGCCGAGCAGCGGCCGCGGCGGATCACCGAGGAGGAGCGGGCGTTCCTGGAGCGCTACCGCGACGAAGGGGCCGTGGTCGGGTGAGCGTGCGGCTCGGCTTCGCCGAGGGGCCGGGCGGGGCGGCGGTGGTGGAGGCCGACCTCGCCGCGTTCCTCGGGCGGCTGGTGAGGTGGGACAAGGCCGCGGTGGTGCGGCTGCGTTCGGCGGAGGGGGAGGCGGCGCTCGGCGTGTTCGGGCAGCCGCCCTTCGGCGGGGTGCTGGCGGTCAAGAGCCTGGCGCTCGGCGGCGACGGGATAGCGGCGGTGGTGGACGCCACCGTGTCGGCCGGGCAGTTGCTGGAGGCGGTCGGGGAAGCGGTGGGCGGCGGGCTGTTCACGGTGCCGCCGTCCGTCACCGGCCCGGCCTGGGCAGGACTGCTGCCGCCGCGCGAGGGATGGCGCCGGGTCGCGGAGATGCAGGCGACGGTCGTGCGGGAGGTGGCGGCGCGGGCGGTCGCGGAGTTCCGGGACCGTACCGAGGCGCTGGTGCCCGAGCGGCGTGGCCGGGCGGAGCTGGACGCGCTCGCGGAGGAGCTGTGGAGCAGGCCGCTGCCCGGCGGCGGGGCCGGGGTGACGCTGCGAGTGGTGCATGCCGCGCACGCCCTCGGGTTCCTGCCCGCGCGGCGGTCCGGCGAGGCAGCGGACGAGGCCGTCGCGGTGCTCGCGGCGGGCCCGTGGGTGCGGCTGCGCACCGGGTACGGGTCAGTGGCGATGCGCGGGGCGTCGGGGGCGTCCGGACTGACGGTGTCGCCGTTCTGACCGGGGGCCGACGCCGCTGACGGTGTCGCCGGTACCGGCCCGCCCGAGCCCGAGCCCGGGTTCGGGTCCGGGTCCGGGTCCCGGTTCCCGCGGCTACTCCTCCGGGCGGTCCGGCCACACCCCGATGTGGTCCGGCTCCAGTTCCAGCAGCACCCGGGAGCGGATGTCCAGCGCGTCGGTGTAGTCGCGCGGGATCTGGAGCCGTCCGGCGCGGTCGACGGTGGCGTACTCCCGGGCCACCACCGACTCCTGGCCGTGCTCGTCGACTTCGGTACGGCGGACCACCTCGGAGGCGGTGCGGCCGTCGCGGATGGCGACGGTGCGCCGGACGGCGTTGGACACCGCGTGGTCGTGGGTGACCACGACGACGGTGGTGCCCAACTCCTCGTTGGCGGTGCGGAAGGACGCGAAGACCTGCTCGCCGGTGGCCGAGTCCAGCTCGCCGGTCGGCTCGTCGGCGAGGATCACCGAAGGGTTGTTGGCGAGGGCGACCGCGATCGCGGCGCGCTGCTGCTCACCGCCGGACATCTGGCCCGGCTGCCGGTCCCGGCAGTAGCCGACGCCGAGCATGTCGAGGAGTTCGGCGGCGCGGGCGGACCGGCGGCGCTTGGTGCGCAGGCCGGTGCGGCCGGCCAGTTGCATGGGCAGCACGACGTTCTGGGCCGCGGTCAGGTACGGCAGCAGGTTGCGGGCGGTCTGCTGCCAGACGAAGCCGACCATGTGGCGGCGGTAGCTCAGCCGGGCGGCGGCGTCCATGGCGAGCAGGTCGTAGCCGCCGACGGAGGCCGCGCCCGCGGTGGGGACGTCGAGGCCGGCGAGGATGTTGAGCAGCGTGGACTTGCCGCTGCCGGACGCGCCCACCAGCGCCATCAGTTCGCCCTTGCCGACCAGCAGGTCCAGGCCCTGAAGGGCCTGCACCTCGACACCGTCCGCGGTGAAGATCCGGACCAGGCGGTCGCAGCTGATCAGCGCGTCGTGCCCGTACGCGGGGCCGTCGCGGCGGGCGGCCGCCTGCTGCTCCAGGTCGGCGAGGCTGCGTACCGCCGAACGCCCATCGGCCGCGCCGGCCGCGCCGGATGAGCCCGCCGCGCCGGATGAGCCACCCGTCACTGCCGAGCCAGTCGTATCCGCTGCGCCCACCGGGCCGGTGGAGCCCGCACCGCCCGCCGCTTCGCCCGCGCCTCCGGAGCGAGCCGGACCCGTCCCTGACGCCGAGGCCGACGCTGCCGCCGACGATCCCGCGTCCCCGGAATCCCCGTGCGTCCCGTTCCCCCGCGCTTCCCCGCTCATACCCGGTCCCCCGCTCTCAGTTCCGTGCTTTCCCGCCGCCGCCCGGCCAGCCACGCCTGCGCCAGCAGCACCGCACAGGCCAGTATCAGCAGCCCTGCCGACGGCAGGGCAAGGGCCCAGGGGTTCGCGCGCAGCCCCAGCCCGAAGTCGACCGCCGTGATGTCGCGCGGTTCCGTACCGAAGGTGAGCGCGCGCAGGTCGATGCCTGGGCCGAGCAGCGGAATCACCGCCAGGCCCACCAGCACCCCGCCGACCGCGCCGAGCAGCACCTGCGGCAGCATCTCCAGCAGCACCAGCCGCCGCGCCTGGCTCCGGGTCATGCCCATCGTGCGCAGCCGGGCCAGCAGGGTGGTGCGGCCCGGTGCCGCCTGGAGCAGCGACAGCAGCAGCGCCAGCGCGCTGTAGCCCGCTCCCGCCGCGACCGCCGCCAGGTACAGCCGGCGGGCGCCGTGCTGGAGCGGGGTGTCCGCGAGCGAAGCCCGCTCCTCGCTGCGCAGCAGCACCGACACCGACGAGACGTCGGACGCGGCCACCTCGCGCAGCGCCTTCGCGTCGATGTGCCGGCCGGGTGCCGCCATCGCCAGAAGGGTCGTCGGCGCCGTCTGCTGCGGGTACTGCTCGGCCTCCGGGTGCATGGCCTTGAGCGCGGCCGCCGAGACGATCACGAAGTCGCCGCCGGGCGCGGCCGGGGTGGTCGGCAGGACGGCAGCGGTACGGATGGAGACGGAGCCGAGATCGGTGGCGACCGGCACCGTCTTCCGGCCGATCTGCCCGGCCAGCCCGGGCGACAGCACGGCGGGCAGCACCGGCTGGCCTGCCTGCCCTGCCTGCCCTGCCTGCCCCTCCTGCCCCGCCTGGCCCCCGTGCCCGGACAGCGCGTGCGCCGGGAAGGAGGGCAGCCCGACCGAGCCGGTCAGCTTGTCGTACGCGGCGGGGTCCACCAGCACCACCGCGTACGATCCGTTGAACGTCGCATCGGCCGAGTGCTGCTCGACCCGCGCCGTGGTGGTCATGCCGATGCCGGGCACCTTCCGGACGCGGCCCGGGAGTTGGGGCGACAGCGTGGCGGTGACCGCGTCGATCCGGGCGTCCGCGCCGACCGTCGCCGTGGCCGCCCGGTCCCTGCCGTGGTTGATTCCGGCCAGCACGGAGCCGCCGAAGGACGTCACGGTCAGCGCCACCAGCACCGCCAGCAGCGGCAGTTGACCGGTGGCGGGGGAGCGGCCCGCGCGGGCCAGGCCGAGGTGGGTGACCGCGCCGGTCAGCCGCGCCGCGGGACGGGCCAGCAGCCGCAGCGGCACCGGGTACAGCCGCAGCAGGACGAGCGCGGCGCCGATCGCCACCAGTACGGGCGCGGCGGCGAGGAACGGGTCGTTGCCGGGGCCGCTGCCCCCGCCGGTGGCGGTGCCGCCCGAACTCCCGCCGCCCCGCTGGCGAAGCGCCACGACCGCGCCCACCACCAGCACCACCACGGTCAGTTCGACCACGAGCCGGCGCCGCGAAGGCCGGGCCGAGACCACGTCCTCCCGGCCGCCCGGCCCCGGCCGGCGTACCGCGAAGGCGGCCCGCAACGGCAGCGCGAGCACCACGACCGCGGTGACCAGCGCGGCCAGCAGCACCGGCAGCAGGCAGCGGCCGGTCGGCAGCAGCAGGAGCGCGAGCAGCGCGCCGGCCACCCCGCCGGGCACGGCCGCGGCCGCGGTCTCCGCCGCGAGCCGGCCGGTGACGCCGCGCAGCGAGCCACCGCGGGCGCGCAGCAGCGCGATCTCGACCCGCCGCCGCTCGGCGGCGAGCCCGCCGGCCATCAGCAGCACGGCGAGCGCGGTGGTGGCCACGCCGACCGCGGCGATCAGCACCAACGGGGTGGTGGCGTCGCGCTCCCGGAGGAAGCCGGTGAGGACGGTGCCGAGCGCATCGCTGACGCTCAGCTGCGCGCCGCTCGCGTCCTGCAGCTTGACCGCCAGCGGGCCGCCGCTCAGCGACGACAGCATGTTCTGGAGCGCCGGGACACCGTGCGCGGTCAGCCGGCCGATGTCCAGCGGTTCGTACCAGTAGACATTGACGCCCGCGCCGAGTTCCGGCAGCGAGTCGGCGGCGTCGCGGTGGGTGAGCAGCGTGAAGTGCCAGTACGCCTTGGGTTCCTCGCCGCGCTCGCCGGGCTGGGAGCCGAGGACCGGCCCGAGCAGGTCGGGGTCCTCGTTCCAGTACGACGAGGTGGGGTCGAGCGGGGCCACGATGCCGGTGATGTGCACGGTCAGCGGTTTCGAGTTCGTCCCGCTCGGGTGGACGGTCTGGCCGACCTTCAGATGGAGTTTCCGGGCGGTTCTCAGCGTCACGGCGGCGTCGATGGGCGGCGGCCGCTGTCCGTCGGAGACCGCGGGCGGCGGTTGCGGCATCCGGCCGGCCACCAGCCGGGCGTGCGCGCCGAGATCGGCCTGTGCGACGAGGTCGGCGGTCGGGGGGTGCGAGGACGGACGCGGCAGGCCGGGGTCGGGGACCTCGGACGCCTGGCCGGTGCGCGCCCCGTACACCGCGGAGTGCGGGGCGAGCGGGGTGGTGCGCGCCAGCAGCGAGTGGACGGCGCTCTGGACGGCGTCGAGGGTGGTCACGTCGAGCGGGTTGGTCCCGTAGAGCCCCTGCTGCGGGTTGTAGCTCTCGGTCAGGGCGATCCCGCGGTCCTGGTACTGGCCGGCCCGCACCGCATGTTGCAGCGCCCGGTCCTCGTAGCGGTCCACGGAACGCGGCAGGCCCGCCGCGAGGAACGCGGTGACCAGGACGAGCCCGAAGGTCGCGAGGGCCGCGTGGCGGGCGGCGCGCAGCCGCACCCGCACCCAGGCGAGTTGCACGTCGTCGCCGGGCAGGCCCGCGCCGTCCGCCGCGCCTGAGCCGCCGCCTGAGCCGCTGCCCGAGCCGCCGCCTGACGCCCCGCCCCCGCCCCTGCCCCCGTCCACGCCCCCGCCGTCTCCCGCTCCCGCTCCCGCTTCCGCTCCCGCTTCCGCCCCGCCCTCCGGCTCCCACGCCCCGCTGTCGTCCCGCTCTCGCGCCGCCATCTCAGTCCTCCCCCTGCCGCCGCAGTGCCGTCGCCGGATCGCCGCGCCGTGCCGCCGTCGCCAGGACCACCAGCACCGGCACCACCACGACCTCCGCGAGGAGTTCGA
This sequence comes from Streptomyces sp. NPDC088194, assembly GCF_040702025.1. NCBI lineage: Bacteria > Bacillati > Actinomycetota > Actinomycetes > Kitasatosporales > Streptomycetaceae > Streptomyces > Streptomyces sp. NPDC088194. Next base: position 147,085 of record NZ_JBFBIV010000009.1, read on the forward strand.
GCAGCCGGCCGGCCGGCAGCCGTACGACCAGTGACGGTGTCGGAGTCGTGGCCTGCGGGGTCAGCACGATCAGCGGCGTCACCAGCCGGGTCAGCAGCGCACCGAGCGCGGCGCCGACGATCAGCGACACCAGCACCAGCAACCCCTGCTCGGCCGCGATCACCCGGGCCAGCTGGCGCCGGGGCGCACCCAGGGCCCGCAGGATCGCGAACTCCGCCGTGCGCTCGCGGACCGCGCCCGCCGAGGAGACCGCGAAGCCGAGCGCGGCCAGCACCACCGCGGCCACCACGGCGGCCGGCAGCGCCGACTGCGGGCCCGCGCCCAGCGGGTCGGCGCGCAGGTCGGCGGCCGTCTCGTCGGCGACCAGGACGGTGTCGACGTCGGCGCGGGCGCGCAGCGCGGCGGCGACCTCGGCGGTCCGGCCCGGCCGCGCGGCCAGCCACCACTCGGTGGGTTCCATCGCCTGCGCGTCGTGGTACTGCAGGTACTGGTTGACCGCCCGCAGGTCGACCACCATGCCGCCGACGTCCTGGTTGCCGCCCGTACCCGATCCGGCGTCCGTCCCCGAGCCCGACCCGGCGCCCGAATCCGCGCCCGACCCGCCGGACCCGTTCCCGGCGTCCGCGCCCTGGCCGTCGCCGAGCCCGGGGATCGCCTTGACCGAGCCCACGATGCGCACCGGCACCGAGATTCCGCCGAGTTGGACGCTGACGCTCTTGCCGACCTTCGCCTGCTGCGACGTGAGGAAGGCGTCGGTGGCGACAGCCGCCGGGGTCGGCGGTGCGGGCGTGTCCGCCCCGGCATGTACGGTCGCGGTCGCTATCGGGCTGTAGCTGTCCTGGGGCGCCTGCGCGGCGCCGGTGTCGTAGTCGAGCGTCATGGTCGTGCCCCCGCCGACCCGCGGCACGCCCGCCCCCGGCGCTCCGGCGGTCGGCGCGCCGGCGCCCGGCAGTTGCTCGAACGAGGGGCCGTCGATGGACGCCGTCGCCGACCACTTCTGGACGGGTACCGTCAGCGGGCGGACGGTGCCCGTGCCGTCCGCGACCCGCGTGGCCGACATCGTCAGCGTGTAGGTCCGCTCCTTGACCGGGATGTCGAAAGCGATGTCCAGGCCGGTGACCCGCAGCGGACCGGCGGGCGCGCCGCCGGCCGCACCGGACAGCGCGGCGATGTCCAGGACCAGCGGGTGCGGTCTGCCGTCGGGTTGCAGGTCGCCGACGGCGGCGGTGTACGGCACGCCCTCGGCGTCCAGGACGGTGACGCTGACGTGCTGGACGGCGTCCGCGGTCGCGGGACCGCCGCCCGGTCCGGGCCGCAGCACGGCGTCGAACGTCACCTTGCGGGCGTCGGCGGGCAGCGGGAAGCCGCCGCCGGCGCGGACGCCCTTGCCCAGCGGCGCCAGCACCGTGGCGGCCGACCGTCCGCCGGTGAGGTCGGAGCGGAACAGCATCGTCTTCCCGGCCCGCGCGGAGTCGATGGCCAGCACGGTCGCCGTACGGTCCTGGTCGAGGTAGAGGCCGGTGTCCGCGGCGGGCGCGGCGGCGGCGAGGCCGGGCTGGTGCGCGAAGATCCCGGGCTGCCCGAACGGCGGGGTGGTCATGCCGGTCACCCGCAGGTCGGCGCCGACCGCGTACCGGGCCTGATCGCGCTGCGAACGGTCCCAGCTCGCGCTCTGCCCGATCGAGAAGACGCCCATCGCGATCGCGAGCACCAGCAGCAGTGCCGCTCCCGCGCCGCGCCGCGGCCGCCGGGCGAGTTGCCAGCCGGCGAGCGCCAGCGGCAGGGTCCGGCCGCGTGCGGCCCGCCGCTCGCCGAGCTTCGCGACCAGCGGCAGCAGCCGCAGCACCAGCACGGTGCCGGCCAGCAGGCACAGCGCGGGCGCGGCGACCAGGATCGGGTCCACCCCGAGCCCGCCGCCCGCGTTGGCGCTCAGCGCGCCGCTGCCCGAGGCACGCCGCTCCAACTGCCAGTAGGCGATCCCGGCGACCACCAGCAGCCCCACGTCGGCGCCCGCCTGCACCGCGCCGGGCAGGGAGCGGCGCCGGGCGCGCTCGGCCCGCTCGGCGGCGTAGGAGCCGCCGGTGCGCAGCGCGGGCACGATCACCGCGCCGGCGCAGGCCAGCGCGGCGGCCACGGCGACCAGCCAGGCCAGGCCGGTGTCGCCGGAGCCGAGACTGACGCCGGTACGGGCCATGGCGCCGGTGCCGGCCAGCTCCCGCGTGACCGGCCCGGCCAGCAGCGGGGCGAGCAGGGCCGCGGGCACCGCGAGCAGCAGCGCCTCCCACCCGGCCAGCCGGGCGACCCGGGCCCGCGATCCGCCGCGGGCGCGCAGCAGCGCGGTCTCCCCGGCGCGTTCCTCGGCGAGCAGCCCCGCCACCAGCAGCAGCGCGAAACCGGCCAGGATCACCAGTTGCAGCGCGCCGATCAGCAGCGTGGAGCGGGTCACCAGCATGCTGCGGCGCAGCGCGTCGAGCAGGTCGGGCAGGCCGCTGGTGCCCTCGGTGACGGCGGTGGTCCGGTCGTCGTGCAGCGCGTCGAGGGTCTGCTGGACGCCCTTCTCCAGCGTGTTCATGTCGTGTGCGGTGGACTGCCGGAAGTCGCCGGTGGCCTGCCAGGCCATCGCGGCGGCCTTGACCCGGCCGGAGTCGAAGCTGCCGGGGTCGGCGAGCATCGGCCCGTAGGTGGTGAACGCGACCGTGTGCGCGCCCCGGCCGTCCAGCGGGTCGAGGTGCCAGTACGGGGAGGACGGGTCGCGCGGCTGGAAGATCCCGCTGACCTGGACCTTCAGCGGGGCGCCGCCGAGTCGGTCGGCGAGGGTGAGGACGTCGCCGGGCTCGGTGCCGAGGATCAGCGCGGCCACCTGCGGCAGCGCGACCTGCACCCGGGCCGCGCCCCGCTCGGCCGCGGTCGGCCAACTCCCCTTCACCAGCCGGACTTCGGCGCGGTCGAAGGTGGCCAGCAGCGTCAGGTCGGGCTCGCCGTTCGCCGACTGGGCCGAGGAGCGCGGCCGCTTCGGCAGCCCGTAGGGGCCGGAGCGGGTGCTGCCGTGGACGCTGGTGGGCAGCCCGGTGAAGGAGCCGCGCAGGTGCTTGCGCACCGCCGCGTCGAGCGCCTTGCGGTCCGTCCCGTTCAGCTGGGTCTGCACCTCGACCGTCGACCGCGCGGCCGCCTGGTGCTGGAGGGTGCGCCGCAGGGCCGCGTCGCCGATCGCGCCGGTGAAGGCGGTGAACGTCGCGAGCACGCACGTGGTCAGCAACACCGTGAGCAGGGCGGCGGCGAGAAGCAGTCGGTGTGCGCGGACACGCAGCAGCACGAATCCGGTCACATGTTCCCCCCGTCATGTACTGACGGGATGCTCTCAAACCGCGCAGCGGCGCAGAACCCGGACCGCGGATGTCGCAATCCGATCGTGATGGTCCGCCGAGCGGACGCCGGGCCGGCCCGCCGGGCGGGAAAGTGCGGGCCGCTGCGGTGCGTGGCCCACCGGCCACGCGGGGTCAGCCCGGGGTGTTCACCATCGACGCGGCGGCGTACACCAGGTAGTCCCACAGCTGGCGTTCCTGCTCGGCGGGCAGCGCCAACTCGTCGACGGCCACGCGCATATGGCGCAGCCACGCGTCGTGGGCGGCGCGGTCCACCGCGAAGGGGACGTGCCGCATCCGCAGCCGGGGGTGGCCGCGCTCGTCGCTGTAGGTGCGCGGGCCGCCCCAGTACTGCATCAGGAAGAGGGTCAGGCGCTCCTCGGCCGGGCCGAGGTCCTCCTCGGGGTACATCGCGCGCAGCTCGGGGTCGTCGGCGACGCCCTGGTAGAAGCGGTGTACGAGGCGGCGGAAGGTCTCCTCGCCGCCGACGAGTTCGTAGAACGTCTGCTGCTGCAACTCGCCGCGCCGGATCTCATTCACCCTTCCATCGTCGCAGATGCGGCGAGCGGCCCGCCGTGGTGTCCCGGTTCGTATCCCCGCCGCTCCGGGCGCACGATGGAAGCATGGGCGCGACAGGGCCCGACGGGCGGCGCGAGGGGCGATTCGAGCGGCGGTACGCCGTCGCCGCGGGGTCGCTGCGGGCCCGGATGGTCCGCCGGATCGAGTCCGGCGGCGGCCTCACCGACCCCGCCTGGCGGGCGGCCTTCGCGGAGGTCCCGCGCCACCTCTTCGTCCTGGACGACCAGGACACCGGGTACGGCGGGGAGCCGGGGCCCGGCGGGGAGTACGGCGGGGGATACGACGAGGAGTACGGCGAGGGGTCCGCGTACGGCGAGGGGCCGGTTCACGGCCGCGGTCCGGTGGCCGCGTCGCACCGCCGCGCGATGAGCCGCCTCACGGGCGCCTACGCGGACCGGCCGATCGCCACCCGCGTGGTCGGCGGTGAGCTGGTCTCCTCCAGCAGCCAGCCGTCGCTCATGGCGCTGATGTGCGAGGCACTGGACGTGCACGGCGGGGAGCGGGTGCTGGAGATCGGCGCGGGCACCGGCTACAACGCGGCGCTGCTGGCCCACCGGCTCGGCCCGGACACGGTCACCACCATCGACCTGGAGCCGGAGATCACCGCCGCGGCCCGCGCCCACCTGGACGCGTACGGCACCGAGGCCGCCCGCTCGGTCGTCGTGGTCACCGGCGACGGCGCCCTCGGGCACCCGCCTCGCGCCCCTTACGACCGGGTCATCGCGACCTGCGAGCTCCCCTTCGTGCCCCCGGCCTGGCTGGAGCAGTGCACGCCCGGCGGTCTCCTGCTGCTGCCGCTGGCCACCGGCCTGGTCGCCCTCACCGTGCACGGCCCGCGCCAGGCGGAGGGCCGGTTCCTCTCGACGCCCGCCTACTTCGTGCCCCTGCGCGGCGGATCGGGCGCCCCCGACGGCGCCGCCGAACACGGCCTCGCCGCCGAGGTGTTCGGCCAGAGTGCCTTCGGCGGCATCACCCGCCCCGACCGCACCCGCTACGGCCTCACCGTCGACGGCCCCCGCCAATGGCTCTGGCGCGACAGCCCCGAGGGCCCCCTGACCTGGCCCCTCACCACCACCTGACACCGGCCGCGCCGGCACCCGGAAGCGCCCGCCGCGCCGCTCAGGCGCGGTGCAGCGTGATGGTCGTCCACGCCCCGACGTGCACACGGTCCCCCTCGGCGAGCGGCACCGGCAGATACGGCCGGATCGGGTCCTCCGCCAGGTTCACCGTGGTCCCGTTGGTGGAGTCCTGGTCGACCACCGACCAGGAGCCGTCGGGCTGCTGGACCAGCACCGCGTGATGGTGCGAGACCCCGGGGTCCTCCGGCGAACGGGACAGGTCGATGTCGGGCGCCTCACCCGTGCTGTGCCGGCGGCGGCCGATCGTGACCTGGTGCCCGGTGAGCGGCAGTTGCACCTCGGGGGAGTAGGCGGGGAAGTACAACTGCTCGGCGTCCGGGCCGCTGCGCGCCATCATCGCGGTGAAGTACGCCCGGTCGGCGGTGATCACGGCCACCCAGGCCGTACCGGTGCCGGTCGCGACGGACAGCGGCGGCTGCTGCCCGACGGCGGTGGTGGCCGGACCACTTGAACCACCCTGCTCGCCGGGCCCGTTCGGCCCGCCCTGCGGAACGATCACCGGCCCGCTGGCCGGCCCGCTGGCCGGGCCGCTGACGGGTCCGCCGAGGGTTCCACCGGAAGCCCCGCCGAGGGTTCCGCTGCCGGGCCCTCCCACCGGCCCGCTGACAGGCCCGCTGACCGGTCCGCCCGACGTCGTCCCGCCGGTACCGGGCACCGACCGCACCGACCCGGACGGCGGGTCGAGCAGGAAGTCCCCCGAACCGGAGGTGACCGAGTCGTCCGGCAGCGCCTCCGCCGGCCGGTTGATCTGCGACGGCCGCGACCGCTGCGATTCGTACCGCTGGTACGGCGGGATGCCCGGCGCGGTCGGCTGCGGTGGCACCACGGTCGCCGCGTGGGTGCGGAAGTTGTAGCGGCACTGCTCGCAGAACAGCGCCGAGCCCTCCCGCGGCGTCCCGCAGTTCGGACAGCACTCCTCGCCACCCCCTGCCGGCTCGCCCGTGAATCCGGGCGGCGACGGCGACGAGGGCGGCGGCGAGACCGGCGAGGCCGAGGACGACGACGCGGAGGACGCCGGCCGCGACCCCGCGGCCGGTGCCGGCATCAGCAGGCCGCAGACCTCGCACCAGTCGGTGGCGCTGGTCTGGTGGCCGTTGGCACAGATCGGCATGGCGTCGGCTCCCCCTCCGCCCGGTCGGGCGGCTCCCAAGGTTGTGCGCGAGCACGTAGTACCCGACGGTTACTTTTTCACGCGTACGGTCTTTGTCGACCGCGTCTCCAAGGTCATCTCGTCGGCGTCGGCGACCTTGGGCTTCAACCGCACAGTACCGTTCACCGCGTCCACCACGTCGACCACCTTCGCCAGCAGCTTGGAAGTGTCCTCGTTGCCCGAGGCGCTGGCGAGCTGCACCGCGCGGCCCAGCTTGGCGGTCGCGGAGTCCAGGTCCCCGGACTTGCGGGCCTCCAGGCCCTGCTGGATGGCCTGCGCCAGCTCGGCCTGCCCGGTGTAGTGCGCCACCTGCGGGCTGATCCGGGTCGAGGCCGCCATGTCGTCGGTCCACAGCGCCCGGACCAGCCCCTGCGCCAGCACCTGCGTGGTGCCGTCGGGCTCCGGCAGCACCAGCGACACCCGGGCCGCGAGCATCTCCTGGCCGACGACGGCCGGCGGCACCTTCACGCAGACGTGGTAGTCGCGTGACTCGTCGCCCCATGACCCGGTCGGGTAGTCGCCCATCCGCGGCCCGGTCTCCGCACGCCGCTCGGTGAGGTCCTCCACGGTCGGCGCGACCTGCTTGACGAAGGCGATCTCGGCGTTCTGCGGAGTCCACAGCCGCAGGCCGACGTCCGCGACCTCCTTGCCCATCGCGTTCTCCATCATCGCCTGGAAGTCGCCGGCCAGACCGGCCGGGTCGGCGACGATGTCCACCGTGCCGAGCAGCGCCGAGGCGATCCCGGTGACCTCCTTGACCTCCCAGTCCGTGCCCACCCCGCGCGCGTCGCAGGTGAAGCGGCCGGAGCAGGCGTCCAGGGCGCTTTGCAGGTCCTCCGGCTTCTCGTGCTCGTTGCGGCCGTCGGTGAGCAGGATGCCGTGCCGTATCGCCACGTCGGAGCCGGCCAGCAGCCGGTCGGCGAGCCGCAGCCAGGTGCCGATCGCGGTGCCGCCGCCCGCGGTGAGCTTGCGCAGCGCCTGTTTGGCCTGCGCGCGGGTGTTCGGATCGGCCACCGCCAGGCCGCCGTTGGCCGGGTAGACCTCGCGGGCCTGGTGGGTGCCGGCCACCACCGCGAACGACACCCCGTCGCGCAACGTGTCGATGGCGACCGCGGTCGCGTCCCGCGCGTTGCGCATCTTCGTCGGCGGGTACTCCATCGAGCCGGAGCAGTCGACCATGATGACCACGCCGGCCGCCGCCGCGTCGCCCGGCAGCGGGCGGCCGCCCGAGGTGCCGCCGCCGGTCGAGGTCACCGTGACGATCGCGTTGACCTCGCGGCCGCCCTCGGGCAGGTACTCGTTCTGGTACACGTCCACCGAGAACTGCGGCACGTTCGACTTCGAAAGACTTGGCATCGCTTCCTGTGCTCCTTCACGCCATTGCTCGTCCGCCCCCCGCCGTGCGCGTCGCGCCGGCGAGAGCTAGGCGGAGGGGAATCCTGCCCGTGCGACGCTTGCCGGGAACGGCAGCACCGCGACCGTTACGTTGTCGTGGCCGCCGCCGTCGAGGGCCAGGCCGAGCAGCGAACGCGCGCTCGCCAGCGGCCGGACACGGGCGTCGGCCGGCAGCGCCTCGGCCATCTCCGCGGCCGATTCTGCGTAGTTCCACAGTCCGTCGGTGCACACCACGATCACGCCCGGGCCCTCCGGCTGGAAGGCCGCCACGTGCGGATCGACCTCCACCGCGTCCGCGCCCAGCCAGCCGGTGATCGCGTGCGCCCGCTCGTCGGCGTACGCCTCGGCCTCCGACATCAGCCCGGCCGAGACCATCCGCGCCGCCCACGAGTCGTCCTCGGTGAGGCGTGCGGCGGGCGTGCGGCGGTCGTCCGGGACCCAGTACGCGCGGCTGTCGCCGATCCAGCCGACGGTGAAGACCGGGCCGGTGATGACCGCGCTGACGCAGGTGCACGCCGGGGCGTTGTGGTGCGCGGTGATCGGCTCCGGCGACTCCTCCTCGGCCAGCGCGCCCACCGCGTCGAACGCGGCCATCAGCGCGTCGCGCATCGCGTCGTCGGGGGAGGTGCCGCGTTCCAGGGCGGCGAGCAGCGACTCGCTGCCGGCGGCGGAGGCCGCGGCGGAGGCGTCGTCGGGACGGTAGGCGGTGGACACGCCGTCGCACACCACGGCCACGACAGCGGCGCTGCCGTCTGGCAGGGCGGCGGTGCCGAGCATGAACGCGTCCTCGTTGCGGTGGTGCCGCAGGCCGCGGTCGCTCACCGCGGCCACGCCCTCCAACTCCTTCTCCTGGTGGTCGCGTTGGCGGGGCTGCGCGTGCCCGCAGTGCTCGCAGTAGCCGTCGTCGTCCACCCCGCCGAGGCCGCAGGCCACGCACACCGTGCCGGTCGTGGCCGAACGGCCGGTCGAGCCGGTCCCGTCCTTGCTCCCGGTCGCGGTTCCGGTTCCGGTCCCGGTCGCGGCCTGGCCGCCGCCCGCCGTCGCTTCGCCTTCGCCGGCGCCGGCGTCGTCGCCGTTCTCGCTCTCGTCGGAGAGCCGGGCGGTGAAGCCGAGCGGGAGGGTGTCCTCGGAGGACCCGCTGCGCGGGGGAGCGAGCAGGAAGGCGCCGGTGGCGTCGGCGGCGGCGCCGTTCACGGCGGGCGCGGCGGCGTCGGGACCCGGCGCGTGCGGCGCGGGAGCACCCGGCGCCGGAACACCGCGCGCAGGAGCACCCTGCGCCGACGCGTTCGGCTCCGCCGCATCCGGCTCGGGCTCGGGCGGTGGCACGCTCAGGTCGCGGCCGCAGCCCCCGCAGAACCGGTCGTCGGGGGCCTGGGGTTCGGAGCAGCCCGGGCAGATCGTCGGGCGGGCCGTGGGCGCCGAGGGCGCCGACTCGGGCAGTGGTGGCATCGGTTTACACCCAGGTCCTGGGGCGGAAGCGGTTGGCCCGCTCCACCAGTTCGATCCTCGTACCGCCCTGGCGGGCCAGCCGGGCGAGCACCCGGTAGGACCGCTCAAGGCCGAACCGCAGTCCGCGCTCGTCCAGTTCGGCGCCGAGCACCGGCCCGGTCGGCGCGGTGCCCGCGCCGGTCCGGCCGGCCAGCACCCAGTCCAGCGCGCTGCCGTACACCTCCGTGGCGAGCTGCTCGCGACGGTCGTGGTCCAGGCCCTGCCGCTGGAGGTCCTCCACCTGGCGGGCCGCCGCGTGCAGGTCGGGCAGCAGCGGCTCCTGCGGGGCCCGGTCGCGCAGCCGGGCGCGTATCGCGGCGACCCGGGCGGCGGTGTAGTGGATGGAGGACTCGGGCACCGACTCCAGCGCGCGCACCGCGCCGACCCGGTCGCCGGACTTCAGCAGCACCCGGGCCAGCCCGAAGGCCGCGCTGACGTAGCTGTGGTCGGTGGTCCACACCAGGCGGTAGTACTCGGCGGCGTTGTCGAGCTGCCCGAGCACCTCCGCGCAGATGCCCAGGGCCAGCTTCGGCGAGGGCTCGCCGGGGAACGCGTCGTAGACCGCGTCGAAGCTGAGCGCCGCCGTCGCGTGGTCGGCGGTGCACAGGCCGACCAGCCCGCGGTGCCAGACCACCCGCCAGTCGGCGCTGTCGTCGCCGGAGCCGTCGAGGCCGCTCAGCACCGCCTGGGCGCCGGCGGTGTCGTCCAGCTCCAGCAGGGCCCGCAGCTCGCGCAGCCGCTTCTCCACGGAGTCGATCGGCGCCGACCGCAGCGCGGTCACCATCTCGCCGGGGGCGGCGGCCGCGATGCCGGCCAGGAAGCCCGCGTTGGGGTCGGTGGAGTCCACATGCGGTACGGGCAGCGCGAGTACGGCCGCGGCCGCGTCGAGCCGGGAGACGATCGGCCGGCCCGGACCCCAACCGCCGCCCGCCGGAGCCCCGGTGGGCGCCTGCGGTGCGACGGGCAGCCCGGGCGGCGGGGTGGCGCCACCCGTCGCGGGCCCGAACACCCCGGCCGGCGCGGCCTGGGCGACCTGCCCGGGAAGCGCCGCGGGGGGCGCGCCCGGCAGCACCGGCGCACCCGCGGGAGCGGCCGGCAGCGCCGGGGCGCCCTTGTCCCTTCTGGACCGTCGCTTCCCGTCGGGCGGGCGCACCGCGCCGAGCCGCGAGGTGTCGCCGGTCACCGGCCGCACCAACTGGGTGTCCACCACCCGCAGTTCGGGACCGAACAGGGTGGACAGGGCCGGCCGCGGCGAGCCCGACTCCAGGGCGACGACCTCCCGCAGCACGCCGAGCAGCTGGTCGGACATCTCCTCGGCCGAGGCGAACCGCTTGTGCGGGTCCGGGTCGGTGGCACGCACCAGCAGCCGGTAGAAGGACTCGTAGCGCCGGAAGACCTCGATCTTGTCCGGGTCGGGCAGGCTGTCCACGAAGATGTTGGTGTAGCCCTGGAAGTCGAAGGTCAGCACCGCCAGGGTGCGGGCGACGGTGTAGAGGTCGGAGGCGACCGACGGGCCGACCTCCGCGACCTCCGGTGCCTGGTAGCCGACCGTGCCGTATATCGCCGACTCGGTGTCGTCCATCCGGCGCACCGCGCCCATGTCGATCAGTTCGAGCCGGTCCTCGGTCTGGATCGCGTTGTCCACCTTGAAGTCGCAGTACAGCAGGTTGCGGCTGTGCAGGTGGCCGAGCGCGTCCAGCGCCTCGATGGCGAACGCGATGGCCTGCGCGACCGGCAGCGGCTCGCGCTTGCCGTCGGGGGCGCGGCGCTCGTTGGCGATCTCCTTGAGCGACTTGCCGCCGACGTACGCCATCACGATGTAGCCGTCGAGGGTGCCGGTGCGCTGGTCGAGGTGCTCGACGAAGTTGTAGATCCGCACGATGTTGGGGTGCTCGATCTCGGCGAGGAAGCGCCGCTCGGACAGCGCGGCGGCCAGCGCGTCCTCGTCGCCGGTGTCGAGCAGGCCCTTGAGCACCACCCAGCGGTCGGAGACCGCCCGGTCCACCGCGAGGTAGATCCAGCCGAGTCCGCCGTGCGCCAGGCAGCCCATCACGTGGTACTGCCCGTGCACCAGGTCGCCCGGGCGCAGCTTGGGCGTGAAGGAGTACGGGTGCCCGCACTTGGTGCAGTAGCCCTCGGTGCGGCCGGGCCGCCCCTCGCGGCTGCGGCCGACCGGCGCGCCGCAGTCGCCCTTGCTGCAGTAGCGCTTGCGCTCGGGTACCTCGGGGTTCTCCAGCACCGCGGCGGCCGGGTCGGGCTTCGGCACCGTCGGCACGCTGACCAGGCCGGCGCCCAGCTTGCCGCGGGTGGGGCCGCTGCCGGTGCCGCGGGTGGTGCGCACCGACACCGAGCGGCCGGTGGAGCTGCCGGCCAGCGACTGGGAGAGCCGGCCCGACACCGAACGGCGGGACGCCTGGGAGGTGGAGGAGCGGGACGAGCGGGAGGAGTGCGCGGAGGAGCTGCCGGCCGAGGACTGCCCGGAGTCCGCGCCGGAGCGCGCGCCGGGGACGGCCGCGCCGCCCGCACCGCCGGAGCCCGCGCCGAACCCGCCCGCGGCACCCGCGCCCGGCACCGGTCCCGCGGGTGCGGCCACCACCACGGGCGCCAGACCGCAGGTGCCGCAGTACAGGTCCCCGCCGCCCATGTCCTCCAAGGTCCCGTCGCAGCCGGGTCGCTGGCACTCGCTCACGGTCTCCCCCTCAGCCTTTCCCTGTCCCTGACGCCATCTTCGTACTGCTGCCGATCCTCGCGCGCGGGTCCGTGGCCGCGGCCGAAGCCGCACCCGAACCCGGACCCGAACCCGTGTCCGTATCCGTGCCTCTACGGGTGACGGTCGCCGCGGTCGTGCGCGGGTGCCCGCTCATGCCGGCCCCCGGCGGTCGGTGGGGGTGCGCGGGGTGCTGCCCAGCTCCGTGACCGCCTGCTGGTAGCGGCGTACGGCCCGTTCGGCCGCGCCGAGGTCGCACGGCGCGCTCCACAGCAGCCGCCGCGCCTGGTCGTACCGTTCGATCAGCACCGGGTCCTCGGCCATGCCGAGCCGGGCCACCTTCGCCCGGTACGCGTCGAGCCGGCCGCGCAGCTCGGCGCGGACCGCCAGCGGGGCGGTCACCGCGGTCAACGACTCCCGGGCGCGCAGCAGTTCGTCGTCGGCGTGTCCCTCCAGGCTGTCCAGCAGCGGGGAGAGCCGGTGCCATTGCGCGGTCCTGGCGAACTCCTCGGCCGCGCCGAGCTGTTCGTGCAGCGCGGCGGCCGGGCCGCTGACCGCGGGCACGTCGGAGGCGAGGATCTTCGACAGCACCTCGACCCGGGCGCCGCGGGCCTCGGTGAGGGTGCGGTCGGCCCGCGACATCACGTCGCGCAGCCGCCCGAGCCGGTGTTCGGCGTCGTCGCGCACGTGCAGGACCGCCTCGACCTCGCGGCGGATCTCCTCAAGGCGCCGACCGGCGTCGTCGTAGCGCGAGGTGTCGGGGCGGCCGGGGGCCGGGCGCGGGTTCCAGAAGGCCAGCGGGTCGGAGACCGTACGGGCCCGGAGCTGCGTCAACTCCTCGACCAGCGCCTCCAGTTCGTCACCGGCGGGGTGGCCGCCCGGGCGGACGCCGACCGAGTGCGCCAGCGAGCGGACCCGCTGCGTCTCGGCGGCCAGCAGGTCGATCCTGGCCGGCAGCGCGGACCACACCGCGTCGGCGGCGGCCACCGTCTCCATGGCCTGGTCGTACCAGCTGTTCATCCGCCGGACCAGTTCGTCCAGGCTCATCTGCTCGCTGACGCGGGCCGGGCCGGTCAGCGAGCGCTCGTGGTCCGGCACGGTGCCGCCCAGCACGGTGATCCCGTCGCCGCGCAACAGCTCGGTGAGCCGGGCGAGTTCGGTCTGGGTCGGCCAGCGGCGGCGGGCCCGCAGCTCGCGGGCGGCGGTCAACGCCTCGGTGTACGCCTCGAAGTGCGCCCACAGCGCGGTGACCGCCGTGTCGGTGCGCTGCCACCGCTCCTTGGTGACACCGGTCAACTCGGCGCCTTCGAGCAGCCTGCGCCCGGAGTGGTCCTGGAGGGCGAGCAGGGAGGTCTCGACGGCTTCGTGCTCGGCGCCGAGCCGTTCCAGCGCGAGATCGACGTCCTCCCGGCCCATCACCGGTCCGGATGCTCCCACGACCGCCATCACACCCTCTTCCCGTCCGCCGTGCCTGCCCTGCCCGCTCCGACTGCCGTGATCGTCGCCGTGCCCTTCGTGCCTGACCTGCCCGCCCTGCCCGTTCTGCTCAGCTTGGCCCGCGTGTTCCGCGTGTTCCGCGTGTCCCGCGCGTGCGCCGTGCCGGCCGAGCCCGCCGTACGCGTCGGAACACCCCTTCCCTTATTTGTACTTCGGTTGCGGCGGTCCCGTGACGTCCGGCAGGTCCTTGGCGAGCCAGGTCTGGTACTGGTGCATCCACTCGCTGCTCGCGCCGCCCGCCTCGTAGGCCACCAGCACCTGGTTGACCCGGCGCACCAGGTCCTGGTCGTCCAGGTTCATGGCCACACCGTACGGCTCCTCGGTGACGGGAGTTCCCACCAGGTGCACGGTCGGGTCCTGCGCGGCCTGTCCCGCGGCGAGCGCGTTGTCGGTGAACACCGCGTCGACCATGCCGAGTTGCAGCAGCACCAGGCAGTCCAGCTGGTTGTCGACCAGCTTGATCCTCGCGCCGTGCGCGCCCTGCTTCAGCTTGGCCTCCCCGGTCGAACTCGACGCGGTGCACACCGTCTTGCCCTTGAGGCTGTCGTTGTACCCGGTGATCGGCGAGTCCTTCGGGACCAGCAGTTGCTGGCCGGCTTCGAAGTAGGCGATGGAGAAGGCCACGTCCTTCAACCGGGAGCAGGTGATGGACATGGTGCGCACCACCATGTCCACCTTGTGCTGCTGTATGTCGGTCACCCGCTTGTTCGTCGGCACGGTCAGGTACTGCACCTTCGCCGAACTGCCCAGGATGTTCTGGGCGATGGCCTTCACGATCTCGATGTCGAAGCCCGCGATGGCGCCGGTCTCCGGGTCGCGGAAGCCCCACAGGTAGCTGTTCTGGTCCACGCCGACGATCAGCCGCCCGCGCTTCTTGATCCGTTCCACGGCGGCACCGTCGGTGGTGCCGGACGACGGCGACAGGCTCGCCTCGGGCGTGGTGCAGGTGCCGGAGTCGGTGGCGGCGGCGTCCCGCGCGTGCGCGACCGGCCCGCCGCTCGCGGGCGACGACGTACGCCCTGCCCCCGAGGCGCCGCCGAACGGCCCGACGCCCAGCGGGCTCAGCGCCGCCGTGACGGTCAGCGCGCAGGCCGCCGCCATCGCCGCGACCCCGCCCCATCCACGTGCCGTACGGCTCACCGCGACCTCCCTCGTCTCCACCCGGCCGGACCGGCCCCACCCTCGGTACGTTCGCACGCCGCTCACCGGTACTCCGACAGGCGCCGCCCGATGCCGATCAGCGCGGCGCCCGCGGCGAGCGCGGCCAGCAGGCCCGCGCCGTACGGCAGCAGCGACAGCGCGCCGCGGCCGTCGGTCGCGGACTGGTGGAACTCCTTCTGCTCCTGCGCGACGGCCTTGCCCAGGCTGGTGTCGACCGCGCTGAAGCTCTCCTGCGTGGTGTTCGCCACCGTGAACTCGCCGCCGCTGTTCTTCACGCCGATCACCTCGGCGACCGCGGTGGTGTAGTCGCCGCCGTCGTCGGCCGCGCGCTCGCGGGTGTGCCGCTGCCGCCACGCGCTCGCGTTCTCGATCGCGGAGCGCACCGGGGCGCGGCCCGCCTCCTTGTCGGCGAGCGCCAGCGCCTGGGCCAGCTCGCCGCCGCCCTTCGCGCTCGCGGCGGTGGACTTGCCGGCCAGCGTGGCCATCTCCTTCTCGAACTTCGACTCGTACTCGTCGCCGGAACCGCGCGCCACCAGCGTGAGGTTCTCGTCGCCGCGGGCCTGGAGCACCGCGATCCGGGCGTTGTTGAGCACCTGCATCGACTTCGCGCCGTGCGTGTACGAGTCGGCGAGTTCGGTACGGGCCAGGGTGTGCGCCGCGACCAGCCACAGCAGCACCGCCGCGGACGCCGCGGTCGCGGTCAGCATGCCCCGGTTGAACACCCGGTTGGTACGGCGGTAGTGGCGGCGCTGCGCCCACACCAGCGCGGCCAGCGCGATCACGCCCAGCGCCCACGACGCGTACGGCAGCGCCTTCGCGTCGGAGTAGTCGGAGCCCAGCCGGGCGTTCTCGGCCTGGTACAGCTTGTCGGCCGCGTCCAGCAGGCCGCCCTGCTTGCGCATCTGCGTGTCGGCGTACCGCAGGTAGGCGCCGCCCAGCGGCAGGCCCTGCCGGTTGTCGGCCTGCGCGGTCGCCACCAGCTCGGTGTACTGCGGGAGGTGGCTGTTCAGCGTGGCGATCTGGGTGCGGGCCTCCTGCGAGCCCGCGCTGTTCGCGGCGGCGTCGGCGATCAGCTTGGCGGCCGTGGTGATGTCCCTCTGGTAGCGGTCGGACACCTCCTTCGGCTCCTCGCCGCCGACCAGGAAGCCGCCCGCGACGGTGGCGTCCGCGTCCGCGAGGGAGCGGTAGATCTCGGCGGCGTTCGCGCTCAACGGGGCGCTGTGGTCGATCACATGGCCCGCGGCGGACTGCCGTTCGGCGACCTGCCACGCGGTGACGGCGCCGAACGCGATGACGAGGACGGCGAGGACCGCGCCGATCAGGCGGAGCCGGCCGGGCTCGGTGGTGGTCGCCGCGCGGAGCCGGGCCGTGGACTCCGCCCAGGCGCGGCGCGGGGCCGCTCCCGGTGCGGCGGCGTGCTCCGGCTGCACCCCGGGGTGCGGCCCGGGGTGCGGCCCACCGGTCAATCCCCCTGCGTACCCCTGGACCTGGCTTCGGCCTTGGCTCTGCACAGGCACGCCACCTGTCGGCGTCTGCGTCACGCGCCCTCCCCACGATGCGGTCAGCTTGCAGCAGCAGTATGGCTGCCGCCGCCTACCTCTGCACACGCCTCCGGCGGCTGCACGGTTCCGTGGGCACCCTTTGCCCGAGAGGGTGCCCACTTCCCGGCACGGGGGTGCCCTGATGGGGCGCGGGGCTCTGCGTGTTCAGCCGTCCATCGGCCGGTGGCCTGGATGCGACTGCGGCTGCCCCTTCTGGCCGGTGGCGAACTGACGCGCCGTCGTGGCTGGTCGCGCAGTTCCCCGCGCCCCTTGGTGGTGGGTGGTTGCGCAGTTCCCCGCGCCCCTTGGTGGTGGGTGGTCGCGCGGTTTCCCGGGCGCCTTGGGGGTGGCTGGTCGCGCGGTTTTCCGGGTCCCTTGGGGGTGGCTGGTCGCCGTGGGGGGAGGTTCGCCGTTCGGGGGCGCGGGGAACTGCGCGACCAGCCCTCCACGGGCCGGTGGTCCCGGGGCGGACGGGACATCCGTCCCCGGGGGGACAGGGGCGCCCTACGGGTAGTGGGTGCGGAGGGTGGACTGGGCGGAAGCGGGAGCGGAGGTGTGGTCGAGGCCGAGGAGGGCCGCCCCGAGCACCGGGGGCGCCGTGACCACGTGGGCGCGGGCTTTGGGCGCGGTCGAGGCGAGCCCCGCGGTGATCCCGCCCATGAGACGGGGATTGCTCGCGGCCATGACACCACCCCCGAGGACGACGTCGGCCTCGTCGTCGAGGAGGTCGAGCCGCCGGAGCGCGACCGTCGCGAGGCAGACGATCTCCTCGGCCTGCCGGTCGACCACGGAGCAGGCGACCGGATCACCGGCGTCGGCGGTGGCGAAGAGCACGGGCGTGAGTTCGTACCGCCGTACGTACGGTATGCGTTCCAGGTGCAGCGCCTCGATCAGCTCGTACATCGTGCGCAGCCCGAAGTGCGCGGGCAGCGAGGTGGCGAGCGCGGTCGGCTCGCCGCGCCCGTCCTCCGCGCGCGCGGCGAAGTACAGCGCCTCCTCCGCCAGTCCGGACCCGCCGCCCCAGTCCCCGGAGATCTTCCCGATCGCGGGGAACCGCGCGGTGCGCCCGTCCGGCAGCAGGCCGACGCAGTTGATGCCGGCGCCGCACACCACGGCGACGCCGCGCGGCTGTTCGACGCCGGCCCGCAGGATCGCGAACGTGTCGTTGGCGACGTACGTGCTGCGCGCCCACCCGCACGCGTGCACCGCCGCCTGCAACTGCTCTTCCTCGACCGGCAGATCGGCGTTGGCCAGGCACGCCGAGGTGTGCTCGGCCAGCGGCCGGCCGCCGCGGTCGCCGGCCGCCCATGGAAGGCGCGGAGGGCAGCGACGGCGCCGGCGGGGAGGTCCGCGGCGGGGCGAGCGAGTCGTCCGCCTGGTTCTCCAACTGGCGCA